>JAUVKG010000213.1 GCA_030596365.1 Chlamydiota bacterium
GATAAATATAAAAATCTGATTTCAGGATTAGAAAGAATCCTGTGTCCGAGAATTCATTTTAAATGTGTCGTCGTTGATGGTGTGTTTGCTTATTCAGGAAGCGCTAATCTTACCGGCGCAGGTATGGGTGCTAAAAGCGAAACGCGCAGAAATTTTGAGTCAGGAATTATAACTGATGATGAGTTGCTTATCTCACAAATAATGGATCAATTTGATTCGCTTTGGATGGGAAATTATTGCAGAAAATGTAATCGTAAAGAATATTGTGCCGATTACAAAGAGGTCTTGTTGAGAAAATAACAAAAAACAAAATACAAATTTCAAATAAATAACAAAAGATGAAAATTCAAAATAACAAACAGCACTTGGAAAAAATAACAAAACTCAAAATACAAACAAATAACAAAAAAGGCTCAAACTTCTTTTTGTTTTCTTATTTTTCTTCCTTTGAAAATTGTAATTTATTTGTTGTTTGTATTTTGTTTTTTGTAGTTTCCAATTGCTTTGCCCAAGATGTGCCTTATGGTGTTCCGGTTCCTAAACCGGTCAAAACAAAAATCCAGGTTGGCACTTATATTTTTCCGGGCTGGTATCGCGGGAAAGGCTCAAATGCTTTTCCCCGCGTAAATATTAACAATGACAGTGAATGGAGATTGGTAGCAAAATATCCTGCACCGCGGCCTGTTCTTGGTTTTTATGACGACTCTTTACCGGAAGTCAACGACTGGCATATTAAGTGGGCACTCGAAGCAGGCATCTCATTTTTCGCTTATGATTGGTACTGGAACCGCGGTGAAAAACGTCTTTCACGTTCATTGGACGATGGATTTTTGAATGCCAAATACAAAGATATGATGGGGTTTTGTATTCATTGGTGTAACCATGCACTTGACTGGTCACCCAATCGCGAAGCGGGTGCTTCGCGCGACGTCGCGCGGACGTCCCCGTCCGCGAATCTGGATTTTTCTCCTGATGCTTTGGTGGAAATGATAAATTATTGCGCGACAAATTATTTTTCGCAACCAAGTTATTTGAAAATCAATAATCGACCGGTTTTTATGGTTTGGAACATGCAGGCTGTTATCGACGCGAATGGGGGAACGGAAAATTTTAAGAAAAAAGTTCTGCCGAAAATTAATGCCGTCAGCCAAAAATATGGCTTCGGAAATTTGTTCCTCGTTATCGTTAATAATCAGCCGCAAAATTTGGATAAAACAGGTGTCGCGGACGCAATTACACGTTACGGTTTTGCTGACCTTGTGACACACTCGAAATACAAAACTCCGGGCAGTGCGCCTTATAAAGAAATGGTGCAACTTCTGCCCGGATATTGGGAAAGAATGCGAACTTTGAAAACCCCATACATTGTTTCTACTCAGGCCGGTTGGAATGACACACCGCGAGCGACTAAATTATCATGGATACGCACGGACAACAATGTAATACTTTTTGAGCAAACTTTGCGTGAAGGGCGTGATGCTGTAAAATCTGATTTACCATTATTTATAATTGAAGCATGGAATGAATGGGGTGAAGGTTCTTTTATTGAACCAAGCCATGAATTTGGGTTTACACAACTTGACGCAATCCGCCATGTTTTTGCACCTAACGCTCCAAGAAATAAATGGGCACATCCTACAAAAAAACAAATTATAAAATATAGTGTTTTTAAAGGTAAAGAACTCGCTTTAGCACGTGCAAAAGAAAAACAACTTCCGCCCGCTCTGCCACCGCAACATTTATGGTCGACAATTTTTAAAGCCGACCCGAAAAAAATGCCGGGTAAACTTATTGATGAAATAAAGTTTGATAAAACTAATGTTGTCTCGTTAAGCAATAATGTGAAAATAAAAGGGATAAAAAACGGTAAACTGATTTGCGAGGTAACCGGTAGTGATCCTGTTCTTTATATAAAAGGTGAGTGGGGAAATTTTTCCGATGTAAAAGCTATTGCGCTAAAATTAAAATATCGCGGTACATCTTACAATATTGCGGAACTTTTCTGGCAGACGCCTTCTATGAAAATGAGCCAGGAAACTGCGCGGCGATACCCCTGGTTTATTGACGGGAAAACCCATACATACCTATTACAATTCCGGGATAATTATATTCGTAAAGGAAAATTAGATACAATTCGGATAGACCTGCCCGACAGTCCGGGCGCCATTGCCGAAATAGAGTCGATGCGAGTTTTTCTGCGATAATAATTCAATTTGACAGAGCATACAAACTTATGATATAATAGTTTTATTATGAAAAACACTACTCTTACAATTCTATTTCTAACAGCCATATTTCTTCTTTCCTTTTCCGCCAATGCAGCTACTGAAGATTGGACTTATGATGGACTCTCAAATATTTTACAGATAGTAGCCGATGGTAAAGGAGGCTGTGCAATGACACGAACCACTAACGCTATCGAGAATTTCGAACTGATCTGGCTTGACAAAACCGGAACTTTGATTTATCAAACAACCCTCAGCAATATTGTGTTAAGCACAATAATAGATTGTACACCAAAGCAATTATTATTTGCGGATTATCGCTCGGGTCCGGTTTTTATCCAGGTGGATGACAAAGGTGTAGAAACAATTGTTCCGTCTTCTGCCGGGAAATACAACATGCTTCCCGGTGTGGAATTAATACCAGTTCCTGTTATCAATAGCAGGATTGACGACAAAAAAGGGTATTTTCTTGTCAGGAGTTCTACAAACCAAAATTCGGCAACGCTAATTCGATATAAAAATTAATAAAAGTTATTATGAAAACAAAAATATTATTTGTTATATTTTGTATTTTTACAGTTTCTATTTTCTGCGATTCTATTTTCGCGGCAACAGAATTATGGAGTTATAACGGCTGGGAAAAAATATTGCAAATTGTGCCTGACAGCAAAGGCGGCTGCGCTTTTGTACGAGTAGAAACCAATGACATAGCTGAAGTTGTCTGGTTAGACAAAAAAGGAGAATTGGTTTATAAAACTAATATAAATATGACTAACAGTTTTGGTCCTCCACCGATTAATATATTATTTTTTAAGAAAAAAAGTTTGTTTTTTTTCGATGTCAGAAATGACGTCAAAGTTGTAATTGAAATTGATGGCAAAGGACAGGAAACTATAACTCAATCTCCGGGTGATGATGTCAGCGGACCATTATTAATGCTCTATACGCCAAGCCAATTATCGGATAAACGAGGTTTTTTTGCTGTGAAAACTGATGTTATTGCTGACAGACAATATATTGTGAGATTTAATAATAAATGATACAGGAGTTACTATGCGTGTTAAATTGTTAATTTTATTTATTACATTTTCAATTGCTGCGTTCGCTGCACAGGAAGTTTGGACATACGATAGAAACAGCGATGCCGATGGCGCCAAAATTCTTCAGATCGTTAGTGATGGAAAAGGTGGTTGCGCTTCTGTATGGTTAGATACAAACGAGATTGCAACCGTAGTCTGGCTCGATAAGAAAGGAAACACAAAATACGAAAATAAAATATACGGTTTGTTTTTTTCTCCAAATATTATTCTTAGCTGCAGCAAAAAACAGCTTGTTTATTTCTCCGGTGCGCCAATTCCAATGATTGTCCAGGTTGACTCAAAAGGAACCGCGAAAGTTATCGGAACAATGAACGGATATCTTACGGGAATATTTATGCTTCCAATACCAAACCAAAAACTTACCGACAAAAAAGGCTTTTTTACTGTTAACGCAGATACAAATGCTGTATATCAAACTCTTATCCGGTATTCAAATAAATAATATCAATATGTCATTTCTGATTTCATATTTTAGCTTACTGTTCTCTTTCTCCCGGTTTCAGCAATTAAATTTTACTCCTTAATATTTTATGACACATTCTCAGGAGAAACCAAACGTAGTTGACCAACGATTGATGTCGTTAGATGCACTCCGGGGATTTACTATGCTCTGGATTATCGGCGGGGGGATGTTATTGGCTCTGATAACAGCAAAATCTAAATGCGGCTGGGATGATTTTTTGGGCACGCAAATGCACCACGCGGCGTGGGCGGGATTTCGCTTTTTTGATTTGATTTTCCCTTTATTTATGTTTCTTGCCGGCGTGTCAATCCCTTACTCCATTACCGGAAAGCTTGAAAAAGGAACCCCCGCAAAAAAGCTCGCAATGAAAATTGTCAGACGAGTTGTCATTTTAATTTTTTTGGGGTTGGTTTATAACGGACTGCTTAAATTTGATTTCGCCAATCTTCGGGTCGCAAGTGTATTAGGACAGATCGGATTAGCTTATGGTATTGCAGCCAGCATTGTGTTGTTTTCTCGCAAGTCAATCACGCCACTATATTGGTGTGTTGCCATCATGGTAATGTACGCGGCTGTACAACTTTTTGTTCCCGTTCCGGAATACGGTTCAGGAATATTAACAAAGGATGGATGCATAAACGGCTATATTGACCGCATGTTTTTACCCGGGCAGTTGTATGGAAAAGTTTTCGATCCGGAAGGTTTACTTTGCATTATATCTGCGTCGGTTATTGTTTTATTTGGCGTACAAGCCGGCACTTTGTTACGATCAAACCGGTTTGGCGGCTATCGTAAAACTATGATATTGGCAGGTGCAGGTGCGTGCCTGCTCGTTCTGGGATTACTTATCTCACCATCCTATCCGTGCATCAAATCAGCATGGACAACTACATTCAATTTTATAGCCGGTGGAATTTCCTTGATGTTATTATCTTTATTTTACTTAGTAATTGATGTTTGGAAATTTCAACGGTGGTCATATTTTTTCCGAATTATAGGACTAAACTCGATAACTATTTATCTTGCTGTAAAAATCATAGATTTCAATCACACATCAAATTTTTTATTTTATGGAACTGCTAAACTGTTTGGAAGTTACAAACCTGTTGTACTTATGATCGGCATTATTGCTGTAGAATGGTTTTTCCTGTGGGTTCTTTATAGAAAAAAAATATTTCTTAAAGTGTAAACGCGATGACATTAAAAGTATTGACGTTAAATGTCAAACATTATTAACTGAATAACCTTAAATAATACAATCCCATGATAATACCACAACCGGAAAAGATCGAGGTTAAAAAAGGAAGTTTTCAGCTTAATAAAAAAACTGTAATCTTAGTTGATGAAAAATCAAACCCCGGCATACGCGGGGCGCTTCGCGAAATCGGAGAGTATATCGCTAATGAATTGAGAATTTCAACCGGACTTCCATTACCGGTAAAAAATTGCAATTCAGATAAAAATCAAATTTCGTTGAAATTAATTTCCAATGAGAAACTCGGTGAAGAAGGTTACGAGTTGTTATCAACAACTGATGGAATAAAAATAAATGCTAAAACTCCCGCGGGAATATTTTATGGGTGCCAGACTTTACGACAACTTCTCCCACCGGAAAATTTTAGTAATCGCGGAGCGGGAGCTTCGCGCAATGTTAGATGGGAAATCCCATGCGTCTCTATTTCCGACAAACCGCGCTTTAAATGGCGTGGAC
>JAUVKG010000343.1 GCA_030596365.1 Chlamydiota bacterium
AAAATGATAAGAAATAAATATTATTGTTTTAAGAATTCTATTCTTAGTGTCTTAGAGTCTTAGTGGCCAAAAAAGTAAATAGCCACCAACGAAGTAACGCTGTACTCACGTTCAAGGCACTAAGACACGAAGAAGAAAATAAATAAATTTGTTATTTTAAAACAATCTAAAATAAAGTGATTCTTAGTGGCTAATTTAAATGAAAGAGATTTGGCAGAATAATTGGTGGCAGAATAATTAAGTAAAAAAAGAAAAGATATTTATTGTTTTAAGAAAAAAGAATTGAATTTATTTTATACGTGAACTGCTATTAATGGTACTGTTTAAAAAGAATTTTTATTTTTCCCCAGATAATCTCAAAATGTTAAAATATGAAAAAATTTATTCATTACACTTTATTGATTTTTTTGTGCGCAACTGTTTTCGCGGCAAATCCCAAACCCATTCAAATAACTGCTCATTCTTCCAGTCAGGAATCATCTACATGCGGCCCTGAAAATGTTATTGACGGAGATTTTCTAACAAGATGGGGCAGTGGATTTGAGGACAACCAATGGCTTGAGCTGATTTTTGACAGGCCTACAATAATCTATGGTCTTGAAATAATCTGGGAAAGAGCCTATGCGAAAGAATTTTCTGTTTCTGTTTCATTAGATAAAAAAAATTGGAAAACTGTATATAAAACAAAATATGGACATGTTGGACTGAATGACATCTATTTTCCGGGTATAAGTACGCGGTATTTACGCATCAATGCAATAAAGCGTGGAACTGAGTGGGGAAATTCAATTTACGAGGTAATTATGAAATTGAAAAAAGGACAAAAATCTTTTACTTACAAACACTGGAAGCTGGAACTTGAAGAAAATTTCGACACTTTTAATTCTGATGTCTGGGAAAAAGCAACCCATACTTTTGACCTTAACATGGCGCGGTTCAATTCGGCAAATGTGCGATTAACGAATGGAACAATGCAGCTTTGGTTTACAAAGCAAAAGTGTAATGACAGAGATTTTGCAGGTGGGGAATACAGGACAAAGAAGAATTTTTCATACGGTAAATATGTAGTTAGAATGAAAGCGGCAAAAGGTTCCGGATTGATTTCTTCGTTTTTTACATACGAGGATCCCGGAACACCGTGGCACGAAATAGATGTTGAAATACTTGGTAAGGACACTAAACATGTTCAGTTTACGCGTTGGATTCAGCCTCTTCAGCCCCATTGGAATATTGCGGATCTGAGTTTTGACAGTTCGAAGGATTTCCATGAGTATTCTTTCGAGTGGCTGCCGGATTCGATTCAATGGTTTGTTGATGGATCGCCCCGTTTTACAGCGACAGATATTATACCGCAAAAGCCGCAAAAAATAATGATGAATTTGTGGGCGGCGCATTGGATTGAATGGGCCGGCAAGCTTGACATGAATGCATTGCCGGCGGTTGCTGAATATGATTATGTCAAATATTATAAACCCGTAACACCTGCAAAACAATTGGCCAAAAACAAAATCAGAGTTGTTAATGATGGTAAACGTTATTGGTTTGAAATGAACGGCAAAAAATTTATTTCACGCGGTGTGAACTGTGTTCTTCCTTCTGATGGTTCTAAAGGTAAAAAATATGATATTCTTGCGAAATACGGTAATGATAAGAAGAAATGGGCGGCTTCGGCTTGGAAACGTCTGAAAAAATTCGGGGTTACAACGGTTAGCGGATGGAGTGATGACGCTGTTTATTCTATCGGTGTTCCTCATACAAGAGTAGCATGGCTTGGCGGGGGAGGCAAAGACAGCTTGATTGATGTTTTTGAAGTTGAGTATGCTAACAACTTGTTTGAAGATGCAAGGAACACTATTCAACCCCGTGCGGGTGAGCCGGGATTAATCGGTTGGTTTGCCAACAATGAAATGCCGTGGTACGGCGAATACGGTTGGCCGAATGACAATTCCAAAACATTATTTGACCGCTATCTTGCTCTTCCGGATACTGCGCCCGGTAAGCAGCGGTTAATAAATTTTCTAAAAAATACTTACTCAAATTCAATTGATTCTTTTTCGGCTGACTGGTATGAGCCGGTGAAAAAATTTGAGGATTTACTTCCGCCGATACGCCTTACCCCTAAAAGTTTGCGCGCGAAGAAAATTAAAAATGACTGGACAGGTGTTGTTGCAGAACGTTACTTTGCGCTTGCACGCGCGGCAATAAGAAAATATGATCCCAACAGCCTTTTTCTCGGCGTTCGTTTTGCCGGGAATGCGCCCCGTGCGGTTATTGAGGTATGCGGTCGTTATGTTGATGTATTAAGTTTGAATTATTATCGGAAAGACGGAGTTATCAGCACGAAATTTCTTGATAATTTTTATGCTCTTACAAAGAAACCGATTCTTATCACTGAATTTTCTTTTCGGGCAATGGAAAACGCATCCGGTGATGCAAATTCTAAAGGTGCGGACGTGACCGTTCAAACTCAGGCTGATCGTGCTGAAGGTTATCGGAAATATTGCACCGCGATGGCAAAACTACCGTATATTATCGGCTGGGACTGGTTTCAATATTTTGACCAGCCGCCGGGAGGGCGTTTTGACGGTGAGAATTCGAATTATGGGATTATATCAATTGATGATGTTGTATATCCCGAACTATCTGCCGCGATGTTAGATGTGAACTCAAAAGCTGATGAACTTCACCGTTTATCAACTCATCCTATTCCGCAATCTTTTGACAAAGAATCCTGGGGAGAACTTCGACTTGTCAGCGTAAGGAAAAACAAAAGTGGTAAGAAGTTTCAACCGTGTGAATGGGCAGTTTTTACAAAGGAGAAATGTAAAGTTAACCAATGGGGTGACCGTGAATCCGGATATTCCGACAAAATTACGTTTTCAAGCGGTAATATGAAAATTGATTTCGATACAGGTACCGGTTGGGGAGGCGGAATGGATATTCAACCTAATATTTCTCCTTTGAAATCTGACGGGAGTGCTGACATTCTCGGTGCTGAATCTATTGTTATTACAGCTGCATTGTCCAAAGATTTAAGTGTCAGTCTTCTGTTGAACGAGTCAGGTGCCGCGGAAGTAGGTGAGCAGTATTATGGTGGACAGGATGGTGCTGACGGCGAGTCTTATGGTTCATTTCAAATGCGTGGAACAGGTACTTCACAAAAATATGTTTTTCCTTTAAAAACTTTTCAGTTGCGAAATTCGTATGGCAATCAGCGCGGCAATAATATTATTGATTTGCAATCTGTCAAACAACTTTCTTTGTTTTTTCCCGGTGGTCAGAGGAAAGGGCGGATGGAGATTGAGAGCATCAAAATCATACCGTGAAAAAAGAAATCAAACAAAATCATTTAGGACCCCAAGCATGCGCGGGGCGCGGCAAAATCATTTTAAAAGAAAAAAATTAAATTTTATTGGCAAAATGATTTAAGGCAGAATAATTAAGAAAGAAAAGACATAGTCAAAATAATTAATATCAAAATAATAATAATTGTATTATAAAGAACTAGACAAAATCATTTGGGACAAAATCATTTTTAAAGAAAAATAAAATAAAAAAGAAAGAAGCAAAAGAAGTTAAGAAACCAGATAAAAAAACAGGAGATATTAAAAAATGAATCTAAGGAAGAAGAAAAATCTTGCTGCAAAAACCCTTAAAATAGG
>JAUVKG010000161.1 GCA_030596365.1 Chlamydiota bacterium
TGTAACTTACACTCTAAACAATAATAACGAGTTAGTTATTAATTATGATGCTGAAACTGATAAAACTACTGTATGTAACCTTACTCAGCACACATATTTTAATTTGGGCGGTCATAAATCCGGCGATGTTTTAAATCATAAATTGTTGATTAACGCTGATGCCTTTATTCCGACAGATGCTGATTCAATTCCAACCGGTGAAATACAATCTGTTGCAGGAACGGATTTTGATTTTAAAACAATGACTGAAATTGGCGTGAGAATTAATAATGATGCTGAACAACTTGTTTTTGCAGGTGGATATGACCATAATTGGTGCCTGAATAATGAAAAAGAAAATCAACTGACACATGCCGCAACTGCTTTTTCTGATCTGTCAGGCGTTGCGATGGATACGTTTACGACAGAACCGGGAATGCAATTTTATACAGGTAATTATCTTGATGGAAAAATCACCGGAAAAAATGGAACGGTTTATAATTCGCGTAATGGTTTTTGCCATGAAACTCAACACTATCCCGACTCACCAAATCATTCTAATTTCCCATCAACGGAATTAAAAGCAGGTGAAAAATATTCATCCAAAACTGTTTATAAATTTTATATTAGTAAGACGCCGTTCGAAGGGTGATCAAAAAGTTCCCCGCCTTACAAAGGAGGGGTGGCGCGAAGCGCCGGGGTGGTTCTCGCATTAGAAATAATTTTTTAAAATTCGTGTGAATTCGTGTAATTAGTGTCAAAATAATTAATTAATTAAACATTATGAAAAATTTAAACATCGCAATGATCGGATATAAATTTATGGGGAAAGCCCATTCTAATGCTTACCTCAATGCAGGCAAGTTTTTTGATCTGAAAGCAAATCCGGTAAGAAAATTAATTTGTGGAAGAAGTAAAGACGTAATTCCTTTCGCAAAAAAATGGGGCTGGGAAAATTATTGTCACAATTATATTGAAGCGGTTCGCAGAGATGATGTAGATATCGTTGATATTTGTACCCCGAACTCAAGTCACGCGGAAATAGCAATCGCAGCCGCTAATGCTAAAAAAGCAATTCTATGTGAAAAACCACTTGCAATGAATGTGGCGGAAGCTGAAGACATGGTTGCTGCCGCTGAAGAAAATAATGTTCCGACTATGGTTTGCTTTAATTATAGACGCGTGCCGGCGATAGCCCTTCTCAAAAAAATGATCGATGAAGGAAAACTTGGCAGAGTTTATCATATCCGTGCTCAATATTTGCAGGATTGGATTATGGATCCTAAATTCCCGCGCGTGTGGCGACTCGTAAAAGCTCTTGCAGGCAGCGGGGTTCACGGTGACCTGAACGCCCATATTATTGATCTCGCAAGATTTTTAGTTGGAGAAATTAGCGATGTGTCAGGGTTTTCAGAAACTTTTATTAAAGAACGCCCACTTGAAAATTCGGATAAAAGCGGAATCGTTGATGTTGATGATGCAACACTTTTTCTTGCTCAATTTAAAAACGGTGCAATAGGTACTTTTGAGGCAACGCGTTTCGGTGGAGGGAATAAAAACGGGTTGCAGCTTGAGATTAACGGATCGAAAGGAAGTTTTAAATTTAACCTCGAAAATATGAATGAACTTTTTTATCTCAACCTCGAAGAAAAAGAACAGGGGTTCAAAAGAATTCTTGTTACTGAACCGGAACACCCTTATGTAGGTAACTTCTGGCCTCCCGGACATATTATTGGTTACGAACACACTTTTGTTAATCTGATTGCTGATTTTATAAATGGAGTTGCTGAAGGAACACCTTTAATGCCAGATTTCAAAGATGCGTTAAAAACGCAGAAAGTTCTCGATGCGGTAATAAAATCCGCCGAAGAAAGATGTTGGATGAAAACCTATTAGGGTGTCAGGAACCTATCGGCTATTATGGGGTCAGGAACCTATCGGCTTTAAAAATTAATAAAATATGTTATAATAAAACTATGCCAAGACCTTTAAGAATAGAAGTTGCAGGGATGTGGTATCATATTATGAACCGTGGAATTATTCGCAAAAATATTTTTTTGTGCGATGATGATTATCAAAAATTTCTTGAAAAACTTGCTGACAGCTGCGAAAAATACAATGTTGAAATACACTCTTATGTTCTTATGCCAAATCATTTTCACTTTTTCTTAAAAACTAATGAAGCAAATCTGAGTCGTTTTATGCATCGGCAGCTTACATCTTATACTAATTGGTTTAATCAAAAGTACGAACGAGTTGGTCACTTGTTTCAAGGGCGTTATAAATCAATTGTGATTGACAATAATAATTACGGGACAGAAATAACAAGATATATTCATTTGAATCCGATACGCACTCGCAAAAATTTAAAGTTAAATTTAAGAGAAAAAAGGAAATATCTAGAAAAATATAAATGGAGTAGTTACCCGGAAATAATCGGTTTAAAGAGCACATCGCCTTTTTTATATATTGATGAAACTTTAGAAAAATTCGGTTTCAACAGAAAAAAACAAATTAAAGAATATTTACAATTTATTGATAAAGGTATAAAAAAGGATATAGAGAGTCCATTGAAAAACGCTGTTGCACAATCTGTGTTAGGATCTAAACTTTTTGTAAGAGAAATCCTAAAAAAACTTAAGACCGAACAAAAATATGACTCCGAAATAAACAAACTTAGAAAACAATCTTCACTTCCAATAGAAAAAATACTTGAAATTGTTTGTCAAGAATATAATATTAATAAAAAAGTGATAGTAAAACAATGCAAAGACCGATACGGAATAGAAGCACGTGCGGTAGCTTTTTATCTTGCGGCAAAATATTCTGTTGGAATGATGACGTTAAACCAAATAGCCGGGTCGATGGGATGCCAAAGAGGCTGGAGTGTTACTTTGGCAGTAAAACGTGTTGAGAAATTAAAAAAGCAAGATAAAGAATTAATTAAAAAGCTGGAACGTCTGGAGAGTTTATTACGGTGTCAGGAACCTAGTGGTCAACTGACTGTTATGGGGTCAGGCACCTATTAGCTGTTGTGGGGTCAGGCACCTAGTGGATACATAATGGATACATTTAAATTGATTATAATATTTGCAATTTTAATCATGGGATTCTGTCTCCAGGCGGAATCCACAAAAGATGATAAAAATATGAACCAAATAAAAGAATTTGCTAAAGAACTTCTGTATAAAAAAGAAGATGTCGAAGCATGGTTGGCTGGTAAATCTGCCTTCTCACAATATGATGGTGAGCTTGGATGGCTTTTAAGTGATTGCCGCGTGCAGGACGGCGTTGACGGATCGTGGTGTACATACACATATGAAGATAACGGGCAAGGCTGCCGGAAAATCATTAATTACTCGGATAAAAAAAGCAGAATAAATAGTTACGGAGATAGCTTCACTCAGTGTCATCAGGTAAGCGATGGTGAAACATGGCAGGAAATTTTGGCTGCGCATCTTGGCGAACCAATTCGCAATTTCGGCGTTGGTGGATGGTCAGTTTATCAGGCTTATTTAAGAATGAAGCGCGAAGAAAAAAAGTCGCCTGCGGAATATATTATTTTTAATATTTGGGGTGATGACCATTTCAGAAATCTGGATGCATGGCGAAATATCAGAGTGAGACAGATGGCCGGGTTCGGTGAGCCGACTTTACCTTATGTTAAAGTTAATCCTGAAACTAAAAAGTTTAAAGAATGTCCAAATCCGTGTCCGACAAAAGAATCTGTTTACAATTTGTGCGATCTTGACTGGGTGGTTAACAGATTCAAAGACGATTTTGTTTTTAATATTATGCTTGCTCATAAAAACGCTGCGGATATGGAAGTTAATAAAAGTTATGACAAAATAAAAAAAATAGCAACTACTTTTGGTATTAATACAAAAATAGATGATGCAGCTTCTATCAGCGGAGCTGCATATGAAATGCACGCAAAAGCTGCTTTATACGCTTCCATGCGAATTGTAGAACTCGTAGAAGAATTCGCGAAAAAGAATAATAAAAAGGTTCTTTATGTTCTTTCATTCGGAAGTTATGATATCGCAAAAATGATAAATGAGGGCACACGATTTGACCGTGAATTTGTTGATTTCATGAAAAAGAAAAAACTGCCTTATGTGGATTTAATGGATGCACATCTCGAAGATTACGCGAAATACAAAATGAGTGTGGAAGATTATTTGAAACAATATTATATCGGTCATTACAATCCTCGCGGTAATTTTTTTCACGCCTGGGCGTTGAAAAATAAATTAGCGAAAATGCTGAATCCAAAGCCTGTTGCTTATCCTGAGTAGGTGCCGATCGGAAAGGGTCAATCGACACTTTGTGTCGATTGTTACTGTCAAAAAATGTTGATTAGAATTCCTTTCTTATGTTATTTGTTGCCAAAAAAATGTACCATCCTTTTCGGACGGAATGTGTTTGTCAATCGAATCCTTGCGTTACTAACCACCCCGCCCTCTGGGCACCCCTCCCCGAGGGACTACTCGGGATGTGCCACCTAAAACAGGAGGGGAATTAGGCTAATTACTTTCGCCGCTTTGCGGCTGACCACTTTTCGAGAAACCTCAAACCCCAAACCCCAAACCTCAAACTTATATTTGTAGTGTTACGAGTGCAAAAGATGTAATTCATTATGCTTTTGGAGGGACGCTGTCCCCAGCGTCCTAATATGCATGAATAAAGGTCGCCGGGGAACCAGCATTCGCCGGTCACGCGGTGCCCTCCAGATAATCCTTCATATTTGTTCCTACAAGGCTTCGGCTTTCGCATAAAGTTCTTTTGGAGCTTCACCATAATACTTATACATTGCCGGGCAGAGCCAGCCCTCAATATCATATTGTTCGCAATAATACCAATTGCCGCCATTTTGTTCTTTAGTCCAAACTAGCTTAGCTTCGTAGTTCGGGAAGGGGTTGGCGGAGAATATTAGTCGAAACCCTTGGTCGGCATTGGGAACGTCTTCCACCATCTTGTCAATTATCTCAGGTATTCCGGCGATAAACGGTTCTTTGACAAGGCCAAGTCTCATGTCGTCGAATACCCAGCTTCCAGCATGACGGTAAGGCTTGAGCACCAGCAGGGCATTGGCTGGCGCATTCATTCTGCCATGTTGAAATTGATAGATAAAGTATGCGGAGGTCCCCAAGAGGGTCACGCTAACAATCGCAATTATCAGCAGAAGTTTCTTCATATTTTTGTGCTCCTAACTTTGTTTTATATATATTGCACAGAATTACTACGATAATTATACCCCTTCTATTCTAACATGTCAAATGTTCGGACACCACTCCAATACTCCAAATCCCCAACCCCCTTGACGTACAAATATTAAATAAGTATTATGTTTATACAACTAATAAAAAACATTTTGGAGGAATTATGAACAAAATTCAAATCAAAAAATTGAAATGCGAGTATCTGGATAACCCGCTGGGGATAGATATATTAAATCCCCGGCTGAGCTGGATCCTCGAATCCGATCAGCGCGGACAATATCAAACTGCATATCAAATTCTTGTTGCCGGAAGCATAGAACAGCTTAACACTGACAAGGCTTATTTGTGGGATTCAGGGAAAGTTTTCTCCGACACAACTTCACATATTGAATATGCAGGCACGGAACTCACACCGCGGCAGGAATGTTTCTGGAAAATCCGTGTCTGGGATAAAGAAGAAGTAGTGTCTGATTATTCTGACCCGGGATTTTGGGAAATGGGACTTTTAGATTCTTTGGATTACCAGGATAAAAATCGACCGGCATGGTCGGCCAAATGGATTGGTTTTCCTGAAATTCAAACTCCTATGTTCAGAAAACAGTTTGCGGCGGAAAAAAATATCCGACGTGCTCGTGCTTATATCTGCGGACTTGGTTATTATGAACTTTATCTGAATGGCCAAAAAGTTGGTGACCACGTTCTTGACCCCGCACAGACTGATTATGAGCAGCGCGCTTTTTATGTTGTTTATGACATTTTAGAGTTGTTAAAATCAGGTGATAATGCTTTGGGAATAATTCTCGGCAACGGTTGGTATAATCAGGATATAGTTTGGGGACCGGGATTTAATTATGGCAAGCCCGGTGTAATTTGCCAGCTCATGATTGATTATGAGGATGGAGAAACCGAAATCATCGGCAGTGACGGAACTTTTAAAGTCACCAAAAGTCCTATTTTAAATAATAACATTTACGCCGGTGAAGAATATGACGCACGGCTTGAAATAGACAATTGGTCCGAACCTGAATTTGATGACAGCGATTGGCAAAATGCGAAATGGATAAGTGATCTTTCACCTGTTTTGAAAAGTCAAATTCTTCCGGCCATAAAAAAAATAAAAACATTAAAACCTGTAAGCGTAAGTCAGTCCAAATCAGGAGTTTTTGTATATGATATGGAACAAAATTTTTCGGGATGGGTAAAATTAAAAATCGAAGTTCCTGCGGGAACAATAGTTCAGCTCCGATTTGCTGAGAGACTTTTTGATGACGGAATGATTGACCCGTCAACTACAGG
>JAUVKG010000128.1 GCA_030596365.1 Chlamydiota bacterium
AAGGGATTTGTTTTAAATACAGGACAAACAGGACAAGTAGAAAAAATAAACTTTCGACCTTTAATAACTAAAATTTAACAGTAGAATCCAAAATTCATTAATCCATTAATCCATTAATCCAACAATCCAACAATCCAATAATCCAATAATCCAACAATCCAACAATCCAATTCTTCATCATTCACCCAAATCTAAAATTAGAAAATATAAGAAACGTTCTTATAAGACAGGAAGAAACTATTATCTTTGCGCTTGTTGAACGCGCTCAGTTTAAACAAAATAAAATAATTTATCTTACCGACGGAATTCCTATTCCAAATTTTGAAGAAAGTTTTGTGGATTATCTCCTTCGTGGAACTGAAGTACTACACGCTACCGTCAGACGTTACACAAGTCCTGACGAACACCCTTTTTTCAAAGATTTACCTGCTCCGATCTTACCGGCGGAAGCCTATGATTATCCAATAAAGAAAACAGATATAAATATTAATAATCATATAAAAGAGATTTACATAAATAAAATTCTTTCGGCAATGTGTGTGGAGGGAGATGACGGTCAATACGGTTCAAGCGCTTTATGCGATGTAGCTGCCCTTCAAGCGTTATCAAAAAGAATTCATTACGGGAAATTTGTTGCCGAGAGCAAATTTTTATCTGATAAGGAAGCATATATTTCATTGATAAAAGCAAAAGACAAAGCTGCGATAAGAGAAAAAATTACTAATAAAAGTGTCGAAGAAAGACTGATTAAAAGAGTCGTTTTAAAAGCTGCAGCTTATGGTAAAGAAATTGACCACACTGCTTTAGACCAAGAAAATCAGAAACAGAAAATTTCTCCTCAACTCGTTGCAGATATTTATGAAAAATGGCTGATCCCTCTAACTAAAGATGTAGAAGTAGATTACTTGTTCGTCAGAGGATGTTGAATCTGAAATCCGTAATCCGCTAATCCATTACTCCATTAATCCAAAAAAATCAGGTAAAAAATATGAAAATAAACTCTATGGCATTCACTCTTACGGCATTGTTGTTAGCCGGCAGCAGCATAAGTTCTGGCGCCAATAAAAAGGAAGAAGTTTTAAAAGTTGATGTCATGAGCTTTAATATTCGCAATGCTAACGGCGATAAAAGCACATCTAACAATTGGGATAATCGAAAAAAACAGCTTTGTGATATTATTCGGCGCTATTCGCCGGATGTTATTGGACTGCAGGAAGCATTTCGCAGCCAAATTGATGATATCCGGAAGAATCTTCCCGAATATGGCGAAATAGGTTCAGGCAGAGATGGTGGAAAAAAAGGCGAGTATTCGGCAATTCTATATCGGTTAAAGCGTTTCAAAGTTGAAAAATCTGATACTTTTTGGCTTTCTGACACACCTGAAAAACCGTCCAAATCACAAAAATGGGGAAATGCCTGTATTCGAGTTTGTACTTGGGCAAGGCTTATTGAAAAGAAATCAGGACACGCATTTTATATGTTTAACACTCATTTGGACCATCGGTCACAATTATCAAGAGAAAAAAGTGTTCAACTGATAATGACGTATATTCAAAAGCGAAAACATCCGGATCCGTTTGTCTTAACCGGAGATTTCAATATGGGAAAAGGCAATCCTGCTATTAAGTATCTTGAAGGAACAGGGAATATCAAGAAGCGTTCCCCAATAACTTTAGTAGATACGTTCCGTGTTCTTTATCCGGATGAAAAAAATGTTGGAACTTTCAACTCATTTAAAGGTCTTACTAACGGAAAAAAAATCGATTATATATTCGTTGAGCCAAATACACATACTTTGGCCGCATCTATCATAAGGTCACAAAAGGAAGGTAGATATCCTTCCGACCATTATCCTATAACTGCGACAATTTGCTTCGCCATGACCAATTCGACTCAAACAGTAAAAAAAGGTGTTAACCGTTTTTCTTTATGGCAACTCCCATCGGAAAGAGATACAATAATATTGAGCTATGTTATCAAAACCGATAAAGGAAAACTAATTGTAATAGACGGTGGCTGGCTTGAAGACGGCGAATATTTGAAAAATTTCCTGAAAGCTCACGGAGGGAACGTTCACAGCTGGTTTTTAACTCACTGCCATGATGATCATATTGGCGCTCTGTCATGGATTTTAACGAATAAAGCTGACATTATTATTGATAACATCTATGCATCTTTCCCACCGCTTGATTGGATTAAAACGAACTCGCCCGGCACCGTGTCAACAGTAGAGATTTTTCAAGCGGCACTGACTAACGCGGGAAGGACAACTATCCAACCGCATGCCGGTGATACGTTTGGTATTGATGATGTTCATATAGAAATACTAAATGATTATGATCTTTCAATCACTCGCAATTGCATAAACAATTCAAGCATATTACTAAAGGTTTCCGATCCGACAAAATCCGTTTTATTTCTTGGTGATTTTGGAAAAATCGGCGGAACAAATTTACTCACAAAAATTGACCATAATAAACTAAAAGCCGATTATGTTCAAATGGCGCATCATGGTCAAACGGGTGTTGATGAAAATTTTTATAAAATCATCGGTCCGAAATATTGTTTATGGCCAACGCCTTCCTGGCTTTGGGATAATGATATCGGTCGCGGTTTTAACTCCGGATTCTGGCAAACTGTCAAAGTTCGCAAATGGATGAAAGATTTAAATGTTCGTTCAAATTATGTTGCCTCATTTACCTCCTCGCCACAGTTAATTTTTGCGGCTAAAAATTTCGCCACAGAACTATTGACAAAAAAAGAAATAGATCCAACTTCGTCTCTGGATAGCTATGTTTCCTTCGGCGAATGGAATTCTAACGGCAATAATCCTCAACTTTCTTTAAATCCTCGCGATGCAGATAAATACGTATATCTTTCTTCCGGATCTGTTGTAGAAGTAAAATGCAGATATGATGCCGGAACGTCAAATGCATTTCTTCAGTGGTTTATAAACGATGCTGCCTGGCAAGTGAAATTTAAGAATATCAAGAAAATTAATGACGGGAAATTTCATGTTTACCGTGCGACTTTGCTCATGGATCTAGGCGAAATGAAATCCTTTACCCTCAATCCATTTGATAAAAACTCGATGGGTGAATCTTTCGCCATTGATTATATTCGTATAAAATCTCCATTGATGATTAATCCAACCGATGCTGCAAACAGTAAATTCCTCTACACAAGTTTAGCAGAATGGAACACAAATGGTTATTTTGAAAATTGGACTGTTAACAATGCAACTAATATCACCATTTCCAACGGCGTACTTTCGGCAAAAAGTTCCGGTAATGGAGATATTCAGATTGTTAAAAGTGTCAATAACGGATTACCGGAATTAAATTTAGATTTAGCTTCAAATAAAATAATTGAGTTTAGGATTAAGCGAAGCAACACTTCAAAGAACATTGAAATTTATTGTGGAACTGAAAATAATCCTAAACTCTCATCAGCTACAAGAATTAAAATTTTAGCCACTCCTATGCCTCAAAAAAATAAATTTTATACTTACCGTTTGGATATGTCAAAATATAAACAATGGAAAAGCAAATTGAAGACGCTTCGTTTTGACCCTGTTACAACATCAGGTATTACTATTGATATAGATCACATTCGCGTCGGACAAATTATCGCTGATGAATGATAAATGATGAATAATAAATAGTCGCCGGAATTGGGAACAGCAACCCACTTGACTTTAGATTTAAATAATACTATAATAGTGGCAGTTTAATTAAAAATGACTTTATTTTATTATGAAACTTGTAACTAAAGAATCTGATTATGCAATAAGAGCTGTGCTTTTCCTGGCGCAAAACCGGGAGCGGTATGTTTCTTCAAGAGAAATTGCGGAGAAAGATAATATACCGTTAAGGTTTTTACGTAAAATTCTAATTGTATTAAAAGAGAAAAAGCTGATTGAAACAAAAGAAGGTGTAGCCGGCGGAATAAAATTAAAGAAAAAAGCGGGAAATATTTCGCTTAAGGATTTGATTACTCTTTTTCAAGGCAAATTTCAGTTTACCGAATGCCTTTTCAGAGGAAAAGTTTGTCACAATCGCGCGACATGTGTTCTCCGCGAAAGAATTTTAAGTGTTGAAGAAAATGTAGCAAAAGAATTTGAAAAAATAACAATTGAAACACTAATAAACGACTTTAACCACGAATAAATTAAAACAACAAAAAAAACTTAACCACGAATGAACACAAATAAACACTAATGAATATAACAAAATACTAACTTATTTTTAAAAAAAAAGAAATAAAAAAATTAATTTAATAAAAAATTGTGTTGTAACATAAATATTATATTATATTAATAAATAAAATTTAATTAGTGTTCATTGGTGTCTATTCGTGGTTAAAAAAATATTAGAGGTAAAAAATGAAAAGAAAAATTATTAAAATCAATGAAGAAAAATGTAACGGCTGCGGTGAATGTATACCTAACTGCCCGGAAGGTGCTTTGCAAATTATTGACGGAAAAGCAAGATTGATAAGCGATCTTTTTTGTGATGGTCTTGGCGCTTGTATCGGTGAATGCCCGCTTGGCGCTATTGAAGTTGAGGAACGTGAAGCCGAGCCATATAATGAAGCTAAAGTGATGGTAAATGTTGCAAAAGGGGGTCCGAATGTTATCAAAGCGCATTTAAAACATTTAAAAGACCATAATGAAACTGAATTTTATAATCAGGCGATAGCTTATTTAAATGAAAATAATCTGGAAGTTCCCGAGGTAAAAGAGAAAGCAGTTCCGTTTGCCTGTCCGGGAATGAAAATTGTTGACAGTAAAATCCCCCAACCCACTCCCGATGTAAAACCGGGATGTTCCACTTTAGAAAAGGGGGACTCCGGTGATGCTGAAAATCGTCCAACCGAATTAAGGCAATGGCCGACGCAGCTGCATCTATTAAATCCCCAGGCCTCGTATTTTCAGGACGCTGATTTATTAGTTGCCGCTGATTGTGTTCCGTTTACATTAAACAATTTTCACGGCAAATATTTAAAAGGGAAAACTCTTTTACATTTTTGTCCGAAACTTGATAATTCTTACGAAGAATATGTAGAAAAACTTGTTCAAATTTTCACATTAAATAATATAAAATCAATCACTTTAGTAAGAATGGAAGTTCCGTGCTGTGGCGGTACAAGTGCAACAGTTAACGCGGCACTTGAAAAAGCCGGGAAAAATATTCCGATAAATGATATAATAATATCGTTGGACGGAAAAGTAAAAAATTAATCTGATTAATCTACTCAGAGAGAATTACTATGAATTTTTTTTTTCTAGCATTGTCAATTGCCTCTTGTTTAACTTTAACTGTTAATGCCAATACTTATGTAACGGACCTTGATGTTTTAACTCAAAAAATCGCTGCTGTTGCCGGAGATGCTTCGCCGGTTTATTATGATATAGACCGTGACGGTGATAAGGATCTATTATCCGGTTCAGAAGGCAAGCACGGTATATATATATTTGAAAATATAGGTACAAGTGAATCGCCGGATTTTAATTCTCCAATATTTGCACTTTTAACTGACAGTAATGAGATTAAGAGTGTAGTGTTCGGGTCAACGATTACACCTGAAGTAACTGATTGGAATGGTGACAATCGCCCTGACTTAATTGTGAGCGGCTACACGGTAATAAAAATATTTACGAATTGCACGACTGCTGCAGGCGTAATGCCGCTTTTTGCTGATGCCGGATCGATTCCCTCGCTTGGCGGTTCAACAAACATTGTTTTTGCTGCCGATTATTCTTATATCAGAGCTGTCTGTTATGATGGTTCTTCTTCAAATGATTTACTGATAGGGGAAAGGGGAGCAAGAAAAATAGCGTGGTATAAAAATATCGGAACGTATTCTATTCCTGTTTTGACAAACATGGGATATATAACAGATACCAACAATGTTGATCTTACTTTTGATTGGGGTCCCGCTCCGATACTTTTCGATTGGGATTATGACGGAACAAACGAACTTATTGTTGGAGATATATCAAATATTGAAGTTTATTCCGCAACAGATAATCCGCCTAAGTGGACTTTAATGACTTCTTTTGCAACTTATCCCTTTGCCAGTTATTATAAATTAGAGTCTTGCGGAGATATAAATGCTGATGGAAAAACCGATATGCTGCTTGGTACTTTTACCGGCGGACTTTTTTGGCTGACAAATAGCGATGCAGGTACTCCCACTATCTCAACTTATTATCCTGTTGCTGCACGGGAAAACGTTGTGCTATTTGGTGCCTCAGCTGCTTCTGTAAATATCTGGGATGGCAATGGAGACGGGCTTTGGGATATATCTTTACGTCGGACAAGCAGTTCTAACATGCGTGTTTATCCAAATACCGGAACTGCTAATTCACCTGATTTTTATTATTATTATATTGGCAGAAATGATATTAGTTCGAAAGACAGATTTTACACTTACCAAAGTAACCATTTTAAGTATTCTTATACCGGTAATTTATTAATTCTATATACAAATACAGGAACTTATTCATCACCGTATTTGAGAAGCGGACGTATCTATCTCAAAGAAGGCACTAATAATATTCCATATAGTTATAACTATTCGGGTTTTGATGCTGCCGATATGAACTCGGACGGGAAACTTGATTTGTGGTATTATTATTATGGTACAAATTACTGGTTTGAAAACACAAATGATAATTTCGTGCCGATATATAAAGAAAAACAAATCGTTACAGTTGACGGTAATCCATTGATTTTTTCTGACAGCAGAGTTGTTCCGGAAATTACTGATTGGAATGGTGACGGAAAACTTGATGTTCTTTTTACAAGATCTAACGGACAAATCAGTTATTACGAAAATGTCAGTAATTTCCCGCCGGTTTTTGTTTCAAACGGTTATTTAGAAACAACTTCAGGTGGGGTTATTGACGCGAATTATCCGGTCTATGCCTTTGATACTTATGATATTGATGCTAATGGACTGATGGATTTGTTTGTCGGTTTTAGTGATTCAGAAATTCATAGATTTGAAGCGACACCTGAACCGGTTTGGATATGGATTATTGGATTGCTGGAATGTTGGATTATTGTCCAACGTCGAACGTCCAACGTCAAAATATAATTTATTATTTATGATTTATAGCTATAAATTCATCCTGATTAAATATCAGTATGAATTTTCTAACCTACGAAAAACACAACATTATGAAAATTGATGAAGCTATTCTAAACAAAATTGGAACAATATCAGAGTTGGTAGTTACGCAGGAAAGCGGGATTACAAGCAGAACTATTGTTAACGCTCAACACACAAATATAACTTTATTTGCATTTGATGCAGGGCAGACAATAAGTGAGCATATAACCCCTTATCACGCGCTTGTACAGGTTCCGCAAGGCGAGATTGAAATTACAATCGGCGGGGAATTAAACGTGGTTAAATCGGGACAGACAATTGTTATGCCGAAAGATATACCTCATTCTTTGATTGCGAAAGGAAAAAGTATAATGATTTTGACTTTGATGAAAGAGAAAGAATAGAATTGA
>JAUVKG010000392.1 GCA_030596365.1 Chlamydiota bacterium
GTCCCGTTCGGAAAGCTTCCCCGGTTACCATTTTCGGGTTGCCGATTACATTTGTGTCGAGAAGAAAATCAATTTTATCGAACAAAGTTTGTTTATGCCTGTCGGCAATTCGCCAATCAACAAAAAAACCCCTTTTGTACATTCTTAGAAAATCTTCGTTGTAATTTTGTGCGCAATAATTGGCAATTTCTCCACGGCGGTAACGAAGCTGTATTTCCCAACGCGCCATGTCGGCATAAACAATCATATCAGGCTCGCAGCACAAACATGCGCCAACGCCATAAATTAATATCATGCCGTTGTCAACTTCATCAATTTTCTTTTTAATTTCGTGTATTTTTCCCGGATCAAAAAACTCAATGAGCTTATGATGCGATAAAACTCCGCGAACCCTGTCATCGGTAAGATTTCTTTCCAGCATCGCGAACACTTTTTCGTCAGAAAAATTGGCTTCTTTTGTGTTTATAATTAAATCAGGGCTTAGCTCTCTTGTAAAAGCCGGAAGAATTTCGAAGTCTAAAACACCGGGATAACAATCCACAGCAACAACAGTTTTTTTATTCCCGGAAGTCTTATTTTTTATCTGATTGCAAATGCTTTCGTATCCGTTCCAGGCTTGATTATCGAAATCATTTATTTCGGTACAGGGAAATTTATTATATTTTTGATTTTCAAATTTCAATTTTTTTTTAATATTAGCCCACGATTTTAATCGTGGGATATTTGAGTTTAGTATATATTCGTTATTTTTTCCCACGATTAAAATCATGGGTTAATATTTCTAATTAAAGGACACTCAAAAAGGAGTGTCAACAATAATTGTTGGTAAAAAATGGCATGTTGCTTCGTTATCCTACCGGCCTTGTGCCGGTAGTTTGAAAAATTAAATAAAAAACGATGCTTTTGCCAAATTTTCCCCGCGACCGTGCAAAGGATTTTTTCCACGAGTACATCGCTACGCGAGTCGCAGGATCGAGATGTCGCGGGTAAGCATACATTTGAAATCTTTCGTTGCGGATAATTTATTTTTTACGCGAATAATCAGGGTTTTAATTTTCAAGGTTTTGCAAAGCATTTCTGTTGCTGTTGCAACAGCGCAGTAAATGACTCGCCGGTTTTGTTAAGGTTTTGAGCGAGTCTTTATTCCTGCACTCCAAATCATCAGCTTTTTATTTTTTCCTGAACAAGCCATTCACAAGCCAGCAATGCTGCGGAATCACCAAGTTCAGAGGGTTTTATCTCCGGACTGCCTAAACAAAAATCTGCATGTTCTTCAATATATTTTGTAAAATATGGTAAGATAACATCCTCACTTTTCATTATTCCGCCGCCAACTATCAACATTTCAGGGTCGTAGGCATGAATAAGATTAACTGCCAGCGCAGCCCAGGCTTTCAAGGCATTATCTTTTAATTTAATGGCAAGCTGATCTCCTTTTTCCGCATAAGAAAATATATTTTTATAATTAAGGTTCTCTGCCAACTTGCTATTTTTAAGTTCCGGGTATTTTTTTATTATTTCATAAAGAAAATGGGTTCCCGATTCGGCTTCCGCGCAACCGAGATTTCCGCAGTAACAATTCCTTTCAGCCATATAATTAATAGTAAAATGTCCACCAAGGCATCCCGCTCTGCTATGAACACCGCGCAACACTTTTCCTTCAATCAAAGTTGAAGTTCCTATTCCTGTTCCGAGAGTCATCATAACAATATTATTACATCCTCTGCCTGCGCCGAATTGCCATTCTCCTATCATTGCCATTCTGGCATCATTTTCTATCGCGAAAGGCAGTGCAAAAGCTTTTCTGCACCAAAAATTAAGATTCAGGGATTCCGCGTCGGAATATTTGTCAGAATCACAAAGAACACATCCGGTCTTATTGTCAACCAAACTTGGAAATGCCATTCCTACACCGAGAAATTTTTCGGCAGGAATTTCTGACTGCCCGGCAAGTCTTTTCAAGACGGTTTCTATGTCGCTAAGTCTGGAAGAAAGTCCTTCATGAGAGTTTGCGTCAATAACATCTTGCGCAACAACTTTTCCTTTGTTCACAATTCCCATTTTAATTCTCGTGCCACCTAAATCTATAGCATAAACAGCCATTATTTTGTTCCTCTTTCTATTTCAATTGAATAAGTGAACCTATCACCCCTATAATAAATCACAGCATATTCAAAAACCCTGTCACCGGGGTCAGTTACAATTCTCTGTCTCTTAAGTAGCGGGGAATTTGTTTCAACCTGTAAAATTTCAGCAATTTTTTCTGTTGCTAATATAGCTGTAATTTTTTCGCTCGAACGAAAAGGAATAGTATCATATTTTTTCTCAAGAATCGAATAAAGAGGTATAGAAAAATCTTCCTCAGCCTTTATTTCTATTCGCGGATGAAACCAGGAGTTGAAAATTACAATATATTCATCATTATATCCGCGTACTCTCGTAAGCTTGACAACTTTCGTACCTTTCCGGATACCCAATGCATTCGCTATTTCCGTGTTTGCCGGTTCGGTTATTGTTAAAGCATCAAATGTCTGGACTTCTATTCCCTGTTCTTTCATCTCTTTCGTAAAACTCATCCAAGCGCCCAATTTCGTGGTCCGCATTTTCTTTTCTATAACTTTAGTGCCTACACCGCGCTTCCGCACCAGAAGTCCGTCATATACTAATTTATCAATTGCTGCTCTGACAGTATTTCTGCTTATGCCAAGTCTTTTAGCTAAAGAAACTTCCTGAGGAAATAACGCCCCGTTTTTATATTTAGATAATTCGCAGAGTTCCCTTAACTGTTCTTCAAGCTGGACATGCAAAGGAATCGGACTGTTATGGTCAACGGTAATGTTCATGGTTATTGAGGGATTATTGGATTATTGGGTTATTGGATTGATGGATTGGTGGATTGGTGGTTTAAGGTTTCAGGTTTCAGATGTCAGTGTTCGGTGTTCGGTGTCAGGAGTAAATTCAAATCAAAGATTTGAATTTAGTATTTATTTTTATATTGAAATTTTTTTTGAATATGAACTCAAAATGTTACTTCGTTAGGTGATTTTGTTTTTTTTCTGTTTAATTCCCCCTTTCTTAA
>JAUVKG010000146.1 GCA_030596365.1 Chlamydiota bacterium
GCAGTTGAATGAGATAACTAAGTTTATTCACGCTTTTGAAAAGGAAAGTGAAGAAAGACGTGCAGGCTATACAAAAGTGCAGAGGCGGATATTTGAAACTCTTGTTATCGAAATATGCCGATATTATACTGAATCAGACAAACCAAAATCCAAAGTTTTACTGAATATCAGTACCGTAATAGATTATATGGAAAAAAATTATACCGAACCGGCTACTATTGATGTTCTTGCAAAAAAAGCTTATATGTCAGAAAGTAATTTCAGACATACTTTTAGAAAAATAACCGGTTTGTCACCAATAGATTTTCTTATCAGGTTACGAATTGAAAAAGCGACTGAAATGATTGCAAACAACTCTAACTTTAATGTTACTGAAGTGGCAATAAGAACCGGTTTTGAGAACAGCTCATATTTTTCCAAACAATTTAAAAGAATTACAGGTATAGCTCCTATTACCTACATTAAAAAGCAACGAGTAATGCTAAAATAAAACATAGATTGAAATCCGCTACCGTACGGTAAAAGGTTTATAAAGTAGTGTTATCTTCTACACAAAAGCATCAGGTTGAGCAAGCTCAATAATCCAAGAGTTGCAGGTTCCGGAATAACAGAAATTTTGCCTATACGAATATAATCAATCTCAAAATCATTACCTGAAGTGGCGGTAGGGTCAAGCCGCAAGTCATGTAACGTACTTTCCCAAGCGCTGAAACTTGACATGTTGTATTGATAAACATGGAAGTTGCCATCTTGCGGATTTTCTGAGCCGGAAAATATAGCTCTGCGGGCAGCATCATATCCCGGATTAGTCGCAGTGCCATAGAACACCTGAATATCGCTTGATGTTGAAATCCCCCGTTTCATTCTGATTTGAATAATATTATTGACACTTAAGTCTGCCGTAGGTAATCCTGCACTGTTAGATTTATAAACCTGAGAATCTGAGGTACTGTCTATACCTGAAAGCACTCCTGCGGATACAGTTGCATTATTTACATTTTGCAGTGACCAGTTTTCAAAATCATCATCTGTGTCCCATTCAGCCAAATTGATATTATAAAATTGATATCCCGCAGCAACTGTTGGATCGATCATTTTAGGTGATTTTATACGAATGTAATCTACTTCAAACGTTTCGCCCGTAGAATTTTGGTCATACTGATTAAGTCTGAAAGAGGTTATTTCACCGAAGTCGGCAATAATGGTTGCGCGGTAAACGTGAAAAGCGCCGTCTGTAGGTTGCTCTCCGGCATTTTGTATAAATGCAAGCCGCCATGCTTCATCATTAAGATACCATTGCCCCATAGTATTTGATGTACCTGCTTCATAACGGCATCTGACTTCAACAACAGAACCGGAAGCAAAGTTGACATATTTCCCGGCAGTGGCGAGTGTCAAATCAATATGTTCATCAGTACCGATAACAGTTCCTGTAATATTTCCATCGTAAACTGCACAGTTGGATATATCAGTGTTACATGTCCAACTTTCGAAATCGCCATTTGTGTTCCATTCACCAATGCTAACATAATTATCTAAAGGAGTTGCCGGGTCAATTTCTCTTATTGCAGGAATGTCGGCAGCGTAATTATCGGCAGCAAATATCATCATTGGTGCGGAAGAAAAACCTGAGACAAAGTTTGATATAACGTTCAAATCTTCCATCCATTGCCTAACTATTAAAGTAAGCCATGGTCCCGAACCTGTTCCTCCACCGTTATCATTATTCCAGAGCCAGAGCGGAGTTGGCCACAAACAATATTTTGGTTGAACGACCTGATAAAAATTTTCTCCGACGCCTGCCTGACCATGATGTGCCATTTGCACATAATCGGCTTTTAATTTATTATGGTCGATAGTTGCTAATAAATTAGTACCGCCTATAAAACCTAAATCACCGAGAAATAAAACTGTTTTAGACGGGTCGGAAACTTTCATTAAAATACTCGCGTTATTTACCGCGTTGGCAGTAATATCAAGATCCACATCATTTAGAATTTCTACATGAATTTCATCAATATCATAAGTATCGCCGGAATTCATTTTAATAGTTTCTCTGCCCGCATTTGTCAAAGCCGCGTCAAACTCAATGATGTTATGTGCTGCAGCCGGCTCGTTGGTCTGAACCCATCCCAACGGCGGAAACGAAGTGTAAATTTTATCAATTATTAAATCCCCCTGATTTGAGAGAATCCATGTCAGCGCGCCAACGTGATCAGAATGCGGATGAGTTAAGAACCAACTATCGACATGGTTTCCATGATAAGACAGGAAATTTTTCAGATATTCGCCATCAGAAATAAAATAGCCTCCATCAATAACAATGATTTTACCGTCCGCGGATTTCATAACATAGCTTTCCATTTGACTTCCTCCCTGCGAAGGCATTTGCCAAAGGGTAAATTCGTTTTCACCTTCAGGAATCATTTTACCTATACGAATATAATCTACTTCAAATGTATCTCCGAGAAGTTCGGGAAGATCTGTATATTGATCAAGTCTGAAAATTTTTACGTCGCCAAGATCAGCGGTGATATTGGCGCGATAAATGTGAAAAGCGCCGTCCGAAGGCTGCTCTCCGGCTCCCTGTATAAAAGCAAGCCGCCATTTCCATTCAGTTCCATTATGAATATACCACTGCCCCCAGGTATTAGATGTTCCTGCTTCATAACGGCATCTGATTTCAACTACAGAACCCGAAGACAAGTTAACATATTTTCCTTCATCAGCGAGAGTTAGATAAATTTGTTGATCATTACCCGCAACCACTCCTGTAATGCTTCCTCCGTAAACTGCCGCATCACTAATGTGATAAATACTCCAGCTTTCGAAATCTCCATCAGTGTTCCATTCACCAAGGCTGACATAATTATCCAATGAGTCAGCCGGATCTGTTTCTCTTATTGCGGGAACGTTTTCCAGCGCCGCCATCAGTGTTGTATTTAGACAAAAGCACAAAGTAATTGCAAAGATTAATTTATATATATTTTTCATTTTTAAATGAGTTAAGTTAAAGTATTAATCGCATATATTGAATTTCACAATAATAATATCATGAAACGTATAATATATCAATAACAATTAGTCTTATTTTTTGCACGATATGGCAGATGGAATTGGAGAATTGAAGAATTTTGCTAATAAGTAGCCTGTTTGGACCTCAAACAGGTTGTTTGTCAAAAAAAATTATGTTTAAAATCCACTACCATCCCATAGATTTTAAATTCATGCAATTCGTATTTTTTTCTTTGCGAGCTTAGCGCCTTAGCGAGATAAATTCTTTTTTTATTCCCCATTTTTATAAAGTGGATCATCCCGAGTATTACCTCGGGAGTGGGCATGGGGGATTTTATTACAGGATACACAGGATTTAAATTAAATTTCAAAAAAAATATAAACTCTCGCAAAGGCGCTAAGCACGCAAAGGAAATACTAATAAAGTAATTAAAAACCGAATATTGCTTTTTGAAAAATCGAATGTAAAACGTAGTGTTTATCGTTGGTTTAACCGCTGGATTTTAACCTGTGGGATGGCAGTGTTTAAAATTCTCAAATTTGTTTTTGCGTATAACCCACTTCGGGTCGAAGCGGGCTACCCAAAACGACTATTCAATGTGTTTGCATAATTTCATTTCAACCTTTTTCGAGCGTCTTATAATTAGTTGAACTTTCTCCAAAGAATAGTAAATGATAAATAATAAATTATAAATGTCATAGCGATAGCGAAGATCCCGGCCCCAAAGGGCGTCGGGAATAAATAATCCATAATCCAAAATAATAAACTATATATAGAAAAGGTTCGGGTATCGCACTTACCAGAAATTCAGTGTCTCCAACAACATTTGTTATGATCAACCAGCCGTTCCCATCAAGGTATTGATACTGCGGAACGGTAAAAGTATTTGTTGGCGCACCGGAATCACCGGACAAAATGACAGGCGGCAAATTTTCCACACCTGACAAAAGAATGCTGTAAGGAATTGCTCCCCAACCGTCAGTTGTAAAATGTACAGTTTTATTCGTGTCGGAAAGAATTTCAAGTTCACTTGGTACGTGGATAAACCAGTTCATTGTTTCAGAACGGTGGAATCCATACAAAGAGCCCACTCCGTATAACTCAGCGAGTCCTGTCTGCAAAGTACCCGCGTTTATTGCCGGGCCATCTCTATGTTGGGTGTCAATAAAAAAGAAATCCGGTAGAAGTCCCTGCCTGCCGGTATCAGTGTGCGGCCAGGTTTGCTGCAAACCGCTTGCGGTAATACTATCGGCAATTTGTTTCCAAAAACCCGAGGAATCATAATGTGATAAGAGAAGCAAATTATTTCGATAAACCAGGCCACACCATTGAACAGGTAGACCGATCCACAATGGAGCAACCCATTGAGTAGCGCCAAGCACTGGAATAGTTGCGAAATCGCCAATACTTCCCGAAGTTGAGCGATTCATATAAATAAATGAAAGCCCCGTCCACGCCCAGTATTTTGCCTGTTCAAGCAAATCATCCCGGCCTGTCAATTCGTATCCTTTTACATAACATCCAACAAGATAAGCGGAAGCCATAATGTCCGGAGTGTGCAGAGGAATTTCCCACGTTTGCGCGCCGCGCGGAACGGAATTGGAATACAAAATTGTCTGCTTATCAAGAATCGCAATCGCCTGATTTATTAATGAATCATTTCCTGTAAGTTCAGCAGCTTCAAGTGCGTAATAAAGCGGAGTCGCAGAATAGCCGTTCGCGTTGTTAGTCCAGTGAGTAACCGACAGATCCGGTTTGCCGACTGCGTGAGTATACACACGAATTCCGTCATCATTAAATTCACTGAGGTAGCTGAATCCCTGACTAAGCCGATAAGACAAATATTCAGGAATTTTTCCAAGAATAAAATGACGCATGGGCCATGAATTATGCGCCACGCCGGAAAGGTAATTCGGGTCACTTACGTCCAGTTTTTGTTTGCCAAGAATTGCCGCGTTTTCCAGTGCGGAAATGATTGTTGAATTAGTAGTGTGGTTCGCAAGCCATTTTGAATACACTACCGCGTCCGCAGCGGTTTGAAAATTAAAATGGCTTCCCCAGACAGCATGGCGCCATTTTCCCGCACCGTCATAGCCGTCTGAAAGAGTCCAACCTGCTGACAGCAGTTCCACAGCCGCGTCAAATCCACCATTGAAGACCGGTTGATTTGGAATTCCGAAAAGCGAAACATATTTTTGTACAGCAGGCACAACGCTATCGCCGATCCCGCCTGTCAAAACGAAATTTGCTTCAAGCGGGGATCCGGCATCAAGGATAAAAGAATGTTGTGCAGTCAGGTAGTTTTCGCTGCGAAGTTCCCCCGCACTCGGTGCCCATAAAGCCATAATCTGAGAGTCACTATGGAAAACTCTGTCAGGTGTGTCATAAACTGCCGCAATGTAATCAGAGAGATTCCACATCACACCAAAATATCGCTCATTTTGACAAATTGCCATCAGAGGAAATGTGATTTTGTCAGGAATGGGAATACGGCGCAAGTATTGCGGAGTCGTAAGGTCTTTCTTACTGCTGCTCGGTTCATCAGTAAGATACTCAAGCCCCGCGAACAGTCCTTGTTTTTTATCGGTTCCGTAAGTTTCCAGGCCGGGAAAAAGTGTTAACCAAGGAATATGAAGCACATTGCGCTGTTGACTGCATTCCGTCTGCATTTGAACATCAATAGTTCCCGGTAATGTGCCGGGAGTAAATTGCCGCGTTAACGTCCATGTCCCTCCACCATCATCTGTAAGAATCGCCTGTTCAATAAGAGTATCATTCTGATTCGTTACAGAAAATAATGCGTTAGTAAGTGAAGTGAATTGATAAAGGTCATTAATTGCAAAACCTAATTCATCCGCATTGTGCGAAGACGCGATTTCTTCACCATCCACATTGAGTACAAAATTTCCCCAGCGATGGCGGTAATGCGTTAATGTGAGCTCGCCGGAAGAAATGCTGAAAGGAGGTTGGAGATTCTGCTGAGGACGTGATGGTTTCTTGAACAACGGTAATGTTACAGATATTGTTTCTGCACTTATATAACGGACTGTAATACTGCCCGGCGCGGTGGCGGGGTCAAACCGCAAATTATAAGCCGGCCCAAGATCGGACATAGGTACATAATATTTATGAAATTGACCGTCCGGATTTACAATAAAAGAAACGGTTTTATCTTCGCTGAAACCAACACCGTTTGGAGCATAGTAAAACTTCCCGTTATTATCCGCACTGCTTTTCATATTAATTATCATTATTAATTGATTTCCCGATGGATAATCGGTAAGAGGTGCGTTCAGCCAGGGATCAACACCTGTGGAAATAAACGACCAGCCATCTGACGTAATAACCGAATCACTGACATCAAAATTTCCTGACCAACCATTGAAACCCGTTCTGAAATCCCAGACAATTGATGTAGTGTTTGTGATATCCGCTCGAGTTTGCACCCAGGCGATTGTAATATCACCTGTTTTATTGTTGCATGGATCAATTCGAATCATCGCACCGGCACCGAGAGCCGGCAATTCAAATTCATAATCATGCCACAGTCCGTCATTGATAACAGTAAAATTTGTGGAATTTTCCAACGTGAAAGCCGGTCCATAGAATATCTGCCCTGCAGTGTCTGATGTTGATTTCATACAAAAATATAAACCAACCGGTTTATCATCAGGATAATCTTGCGCGGGACTCCACACATAAGGATCTTCACCGGCAACAGTAAAGCTCATTCCATTTTCACCAAATTCAAAATTGGTGATGCTTCCGTTGTCTGTAACGTAGTTCCAATTGTAGCCGCCAAGCCGAAAATCATAAAATGCCACTGTTGCGGCGGAAGCAGGAATAGACATATTGGAAATAAAATATATCAATCAGATAGCAAAGACGATTCCGGAAAGTTTTTGGTAAAGAGAAATTATTAAGGATAATAGTTAATAGTTAATAGCTTGCCCAGCCATAGGCGG
>JAUVKG010000125.1 GCA_030596365.1 Chlamydiota bacterium
CCTCGTTCGGAATTTTCAACAAAAGAGACAAACTCAGCAACTTCGGGTGTTTGTTCAAGTTCGGTTTTAATTTTTTCGACAGCATTTTTTACGTTCAAATCGCCGCGATAGAAAATGTTATAAACATCTTTTATAGCGCGAATAGCTTTGTTGGAAAAGCCATTTCTTCTCATTGCGATTATGTTGACAGATCTTACGGCACCATTTCTTCCATCAGCAATCATAAAAGGAGGAAGATCTTTTGAAATAGCTGATACGCCGCTTAGCATTGAGAATCTACCGACAGAACAAAACTGATGAATCACAGCATTCCCCGATAAAAAACATCCATCGCCAAGAGTAACATAACCGGCAAGTCCGGCAAAATTAACCATAACAATATTATTGCCAAGTTGACAATCATGAGCGATGTGGGTATTTGCCATAATGTAGCAGTCGTTACCAACTTTAGTAATAGAAAATTCTTTTGAACCTCTGTGAATGGAAATATTTTCTCTGAAAACGTTATTGCTGCCAATTTGAACATAAGAAGTTTTTGACAGATCAAAAGAAGTGTCTTGAGGCGGTGCGCCAATTGAAGCGCCGGGATAAACCATATTTTTAGTGCCAAGAGTTGTGTGCCCGGCGATATAGCACAAAGCGACTAAATTACATTCGGGTCCGATAGTTACATCAGGACCAATAACGCAATGCGGTCCGATAATTGCGGAATCGTCAATTTTGGCTTTTGGGTCAACGACTGCTGTAGGATGAATATTTGGCATAGTCAGTTAATAGTTATTTGTGAATGCTGCTTTTAAGGGGTGACTAATTAAAATTTGTAATAGAGTATGAATAACCTTGCTCGGTTAGAAACAGTTGCCGTTTCATAGCAAAATCCTGTTCAGTAGAATTATAAGTTACAATAGTATAAAAATGAGCCTGGTTATCACCGGATTTTGGCCTTAAAACTCTGCCGAGACGCTGCGCTTCCTCCTGTCGCGACCCAAAAGTTCCACTAACTTGAATAGCAACATTTGCGTCCGGCAGATCAACGGCAAAGTTACCGACTTTAGAAACTATAAGCAGTTGAATTTCGCCTGTTCTGAACCGGCTATAAAGAATATCTCTATCGACTTGTTTAGTTTGTCCTGTAATTAGAGGAGCATCGAGTTTTTTAGCAAGAGTTCTCAATTGCAAAATGTACTGTCCGATAATTAAAATTCTGTCATTTTTATGTTGTTCAATAAGTTTAAGAATAACTTCCTGTTTTCGTGGATTTTCAGAAGCAATCCTGAATTTTTGCCTGTCGGCGGAAATTGCGTAATTAAGTTCTTCACTTTCAGGCAGAGGAACACGAATTTCATTGCATTCAGCTTTTGCGAGCCATTGCTGAGCTTCAAGTTCTTTCCATGGCATATCATATCTTTTAGGACCGACAAGGCTGAACACTTCGGTTTCTTTTCCGTCTTCACGAATTAAAGTTGCTGTTAACCCAAGCCGCCTGCGAGCCTGGATATCGGAAGTAATTCTAAAAACCGGGGCCGGCAGGAGATGAACCTCATCATAAATAATCAGTCCCCAGTTTCTTTTGTGAAAGATGTTAAAATGCGGAAAATAATCGGTATGTTTATCCGGCCTGTAAGTTAAAATTTGATAAGTGCAAAGAGTTACCGGCGCGATTTCTTTTATGCTGCCTGAATATTCTGCAATATCTTCAGGTTTAAGATTTGTTTTATCGAGAAGTTCTTGCCGCCATTGTCTTAACGCGGTAATATTAGCGCTGAGAATCAATGTGTGTGTTTTAACCTTTGACATAGCAGTAATACCGACAATAGTTTTACCCGCCCCGCAAGGAAGAACGACAACTCCGCATCCGCCTTCTTTTCCACCGCCCTGATAGAAATTATCGGCGGCATCTTTTTGGTAATCTCTTACAGCAAGGTCACTGCTAAGATTAACATCCAAAGGAGTTCCCTGAACGTACCCTGCCAGGTCTTTTACCGGGAAACCGATTTTAGTAAGTACGCGTTTAATTTCTCCTCTGAATTTTGGCTTAATACGAAAGCTTTTTTCGGAATGAAATTCAATGAGAGGAGCTGTTTTAGGATGGTGCTCAATTTGCACCGCAAGTTTAATGCTATCAACCTCAAGCAATAAATCATCATTTTTTTTCACAAGAGAAATACAGCCATATCTTGAAGCCGTTTCAATAATTTCGTGCTGAAGATTTTCTGGTACGGAAAATTTACTGAATTGCTTCAGTGCGTCAATTATCTCCTGAGGCTGCAATCCCGCGGCGGTAGCGTTCCATATTGAAAGGGGAGTAATACGATACGTGTGAATATGTTCGGGACTTTTTTCAAGTTCCGCGAACATAGCAAGTTTATCGCGTGCCGATTCGTAAAGTGGATTATCCACTTCAAGAAGAACCGAGCGATCACTTTGTACAATCAATGGGTTAGCCGGATTTGGAGTCATTTAATCATCGTCTTCGTTATCGATTTCGATTTCGTTCATAAGGGGAAGTTTTTCCATTATAACAGAATAAACTTTACCATCGATTTTAGTTTTTTTCAATGCTTCTTTTGCTATATCCATAAATTCCGGTAGTAAAACAAAAGCATCCCTTGCAATACGCGCGAGAATAATTCTTTTCCAATCGAAATGTTTTCTTATCAAATTTCTTTTTGAAAAAGCAAAATTGCTCAGTATGGCGTATTCATAACCGGGAGTTTCTTGCAGTAAGCCGAATCCCACGAGCAAATTCAACCTGACATTCATCGAAATTGGCCTTCCGGGAATATTTACAAGTCTTTCGTAAGAATTAACCGGGAAATTTGTATTTCGCATAGATAGCGCGGAAAGATAAAAATTTACATCGCGTGGATTTTCTACTTTTTCAGAATCAATTGGTTCGGAGATTGCATCACGAAGAGCAATTAATCTTAAATCATCAGGAGCATGTAAAACGATTCTACCGTCAGGTTTTACTTCTATAGAACCGATGGGAACATCTGTATAGTCAACCGGTTTGGCGTAGATTCTAGTCATTATATTAAAAATATCATCTTCCGGAATCAGCAAGAGAGCATGAAGTTTTCCTAATTTTTTTGATTTTTCACTGTTGAGTTTTATAAATGCATCCCTTTCTTTTTCGCTGTCAAAAGAAAATAAATTTATGTCACGGTAAAGAGTGACATTCGGTGATACCGATCCCCATTCTTTAATTGAATGACGAACATTTTTTGGAATGGGATAAGAACAATGCTTGTCAAGCCCGGCAAGAAGTTCAGAAACCTTGTGCCCTTGTTGAACTGCCGTGCTGATAGACTCCTGTGTAAATTGGAATGTGCTTGCATTATCGTTTCCGGAACGCCTGGCAAAGAGTCCCAGTAATTGCGCTACGGTATCCCAAGGACCCGAATGAGTGAGCAGAGCAGTAAAGTCCGGCTGAACTACGAGCTGCTGATCAGCATCTTTATGTGCAGGGGCGAATTCGTCCCGCAGCCAAAAGCGTCCCATTTCGGTTAATCTCACGCATTTTGCTTTTCTTGGATTTTTGCCCCATTCAATAACGCCTGCTGGAGCGAACCAATTTCCGAGAAGTTTTTTTGTTAATGATTTCCATATTGTTTCCGGTGGAAATTCAGCATTTGAAAAAGACCAAAACCAGCTGCGAACGCCTTTTCTGACAGAAAACATTTCACGAACATTTTCAGAAACAATTTCCGAAATAGGTTTTACCAAAAGCCAATCCTCTTTATCGGTAGAAGAAAGAATAGTAGATATCATTCGCAAAGCAAACTTATGAACATAAAAAACAGCTTTTATTGATTCTTCTTCCGGGGGTTCAATCATGCTTGCGCTGTAATTAAAAAACTCTTTCATTTGCTGAGTTCTCGGCGCTTTGCGGAAATTAGCAAACTTGCGTTCAATAATTGTTGTTCCGGTGCTGTCAATTCTTAATATACCGGTGTCTCGCGCAAAATCAATCATATCTTCCGGTGAACACATCGATTTGCCATAAGATTCCCATATTTTACTTAAAACTTTTCGCGAACGTGAGCTTAACTTACCATGCTGAGTAAGCTTTATTTCCGCTCGGCTTACGCTGTCAAGAAATTCTGTGAGCAAAATGCTTGCGGAAGGTTCTTCACCGGCGAAAAGTTTAACTTTTTCAGCGTAAATATCACATTGAAATTCAACTTTCGGTTCAATGATCACTTCATTCTGCATTGCAGGAGGGAAAACAAGTATTTGCTCGGAATTTGCATCCGACCATTCAGCTTTCGCGGACGGCCAGAAATTCGGATCTTCAAAGAACGCCAATCCTCTGTAATGAATTTCACCGAGAGAAGCAAGAGTAACGTTATGACCTGCTGCTCTTGTCATGGCAATTATTTCGCCTACCGGTGTTTCGGGATTTTCAAGAATGTTTTTGAGTAAAGCTCTTGATTCCGGCTTCAAACCGGCAATAATTTGTCTTCTTAAAGAAGCTTTTTCTGTTTTCTCAAGATATAGTAATGTTTGTTCTTCGCTACGTCTTTCAAGATCTTCCGCGTTGAGCCAGTGCTTAAAGACAGGTCTCAGTGAACGATTGACTGAAGAAAGTAGATTTTGGATTATTAGTTCACTCGTCATGGGTTTTTACCTTAAATGATATACCGGTTTTAGCAAGTAATTTTTCTACGTTAGAAATGTATTGTCCGTCTATTAGCCAGTGGTTATTATCCACTTCCATTATTACGGCTTGCTGAATTACAGGCGATTGCATTAATTGTTCTCTCATTGTTGAATCGGGAATTTCTAATATATGTATCCCGTGATGTAGTACTGGCATAGTTCTAAATTTGTTAATTTGTTAATTTTCTAATTTATTAATTTCTCAATTTCTCAATTTTCTTACTGATAACTGATAACCGATTACCGATTACCGATTTTTCTTCCCCAAAGTTCGTACATCGCAATTGATGCCGCGCAACTTGTGTTGAGCGATTCAACTTCCGGATTCATTGGTATTGCAGCTGTTTTAAAAGTTTTTTTAAGGTCTTCAGTTATTCCGTGCGGCTCATTACCGATTATTAAAATTTTTCCCTGGGAAAATTCTTCCGCCTTTATTTCTTTTTTCCCATCGGGGGTTAAAGTTATTATTTTTTCATTGCTGTTTTTAAGCCATGGAAGCAAATCTTCTGTTCTGCATTTCAGAACATCAATTAAAAAAAAAACTCCGGATGTTGCCCTGATGCACATCGGATGATATTCATCAACACACGGCTCAACAAGAATCACCGCACTGCAGTCGAATGCGGCCGCCGACCTGATTATTGTTCCCTGATTTCCGGGATTATTAAGCTGCCATAATATTACCACCGGTTTTTCTATTTTATCTGGCAGCTCTGAATTCAAAATTGTTTTTGCCACCACACCAATACCTTCAGGATGCCGCAGTGCGGAAATTTTGTTAAAACAGTCACTGCTAATTTTTTTTACCTGAATACCTTTTGCCTCAGCAAATTTTGAAAGAACCGCTGCTTCGCCGTTTGCATCAGAGCTAACAATAACATCACAAATTTCAAATTTATTCGAGTTAAGTGCCGATTCAACTGATTTAGTTCCTTCAGCCCAAAACAATCCTGAATCTTCCCGTCCTTTTTTATTCAGGAGAGAAAAAACTTTCTTCACATAAGTGTTCGAGCGGCTTGTAATGATATCTTCTTTCATAATTTATTCCAGCGGCTCACCCCGATAAGGTATTGCGGCAAACTTTTGTCCATAAGCATCAAGCAAATCGGAGTTATGATGAATTGTTTTAACTACCGCGTAACAATCTCTCGCTCGTGAATGTTGTTTTTTCAAATCATAGACAGTACCTTGCCGGAGAATAGCCCATGCTTTAAGGTAAGGTTTATTTTCGGCAAAACTAAACGCAAAAGCGAAATTTCTTAAAGCCGCATCGTAATATTTTAATTTGGTATAAATCAGCCCCAGCATATAATGCTGATTAACAATAAGCCCGTTTATTTCACTTCTCTTATCATACTCAATATTTACAAGTTGATTTGTCGCGCAATTTAACGCGTTTTTATATTTTCGCTGTCTTAATAAAATTTCCTGTTTAAGAAAGCCGAAGCAATAATTCTCAGGATGCTCGACTGATAACTTTTCTGCAAAACTCAGCGCTGTGTAATACTGATCATCCCATAAATATGCAATAGAAATAAGCATCTCTGATTCAATTCTCCCGAATTCAGAGTGCGAAACCGCATACTCAAGATTTTCTATTCCCACATTTTTATTTGCAGGTTCTACAAGCAAAGAAGCAAAAAATCTAAAATACCATGGCATACGGGATGTAAAATATTGATATGAACCAAGCAGCATTTTAGCGTCTGCGCTTGTTTTATCATCTTTGCACGACCTGTTAATCAGAGAAATTCCACGTTTAAGCCATCTTAATGAGTCAATATAATTTTGCTGCTTACCTTCAGAATATGATTTCAATATATATGCCACTCCGGAATAATATAAATTCCAGGAAGCTTTCTCGGAATTCTTAGACTGCAAAGCGCGCTTAACGGCCATATCAGTATAAGCATGAAATCGTGCGGTGGTTTTCTCTGTTGTTCCTTTTGTTAAAGTTCGACCGATTGACGTTAAAGCGAGATAAACGCACCCTATAGGATGATTACTTTCCGTTGCTGCAATTTGTGTAAAAATTCCTTCCGCTTCATCAAAATTTAAATCATAAAGTTGATTAATTCCAGTATGAACCTGCCCGGCTGTTTCGGGTGAGAGTAAAGTACCGCAAAACGACTCTGCAGCCGTTAACAGGAATATTGTCAATGTTAAAATCAAATAATTCATACAAAAACTTTCCGTTGCCGCGTATTAAGAATTCCAAGCATTTTACGGTATTTTACAACAGTACGGCGAGCAACAGGACAACCTGCATCTTTGAGCAAGTCAGCTAATTTTGCATCACTGAAAGGTTTCTTTTTATCTTCGTTTTCGATTAATTCCTTAAGTTTTGCTTTTACAGCGTTTGTTGAAATATCCTCACCATCCGAATTTTCAATATGTGAGCTGAAAAAATAACGCATTTCATAAATCCCCTGAGGCGTGTCCATGTATTTATCATTAACTGTTCGGCTGACCGTGGCCTCATGAACGCCTACTTTATCGGCAATTTCTTTCATACAAAGTGGTTTTAAAGCCATTGGTCCTTCTGATAAAAACTCTTTTTGTGCTTCTACTATCGATTCGGCAACAGCGAGAACAGTGCGTTTTCTAAATTTAAGATTGTTTATAAAACTTTCACCATCACGAATTTCAGTTCGTAAATCACTTAAATCTTTTTTGTTAAAAACTTTATTTTTTACATAATCTTTGATTCGCGGACTTACTCGAATGTATGGAAGAAGATTATCGTTTGTCTCAACATAATAGCTGCCGTCCTCTTTTCTTGTAACAATAATATCAGGTTTTATAATCAATGCTGAATTTGTTGATAAATCTCGCCCGGGTTTAGGATCTAAATGACCAATTTTTTCTATTATCTCCGCAAGCACTTCATTTGTGGTTTTTAACCCTTTGGCTATGCGTTCACGTCGGTTATGCAAAAGTTCGTCAAAATATTCATCTATTAAAATAT
>JAUVKG010000407.1 GCA_030596365.1 Chlamydiota bacterium
TTTTCCGCAAACAGTAACCGCACGGCTGTAAGGTTTTAGCCGGGCTCCATTGCAGTCATTGCACGGTATAAAATCAGCCCAGTGTTTGAGGTCAATGCCGAGACCGTGACATGTTTTACACATACCATAAGGGCTGTTAAAAGAAAAAATTCCCGGAGTTAACTGTTCAAATTCGTAGTTACTGTTACAATGTTCGCAGGAGAATGCTTTTGAATAAAGAATATCACCAGGCTGAAGAACGTTCCATTTCCCGGATTTTTTCTTAATAAGTTTATTATCAGTAGAAACGATAATTTTTCCATTACCTATTCGGAGAGCAGTTTCGACAGAATCAGCGACTCTTGTTTTTACAGAAGGTTTTACAATAATTCTGTCAACAATAATTTCTATAGAATGTTTTTTATTTTTATCAGTAATTGCAGCTTCATCAATAAGATAAATTTCACCGTTGATCCTTACTCTTACAAATCCACTGCGTTTTGCTCTGTCAAGTATGTCTTTATGTTCGCCTTTTCTACCACTAACCACCGGAGCAAGGATCTGGATTTTTGATTTTTCCGGCAAAACAAGAATTGAATTAATTATTTCTTCTGTAGTTTGGGGAGTAATTGGTTTTCCACAATCAGGGCAGTGAGGAATGCCAATGTGAGCGTAAAGCAATCTCAGATAATCATAAATATCGGTTAAAGTTCCAACAGTTGACCTTAAACCCGTTGCGCGATTTCTCTGTTCAATAGCAATAGCCGGAGACAATCCTGAAATGTGTTCTACGCATGGTTTCTGCATAAGGCCTAAGAATTGTCTTGCGTAAGTAGACAGACTTTCCACAAATCTTCTTTGACCTTCCGCAAAAAGAGTATCGAAGGCGAGGCTTGATTTACCGGAACCTGATAGCCCGGTAATAACGACCAGTTTATTGTGTGGGATATCCACATCAATATTTTTAAGATTATGTTCTCTGGCTCCGCGAATTTCAATCATATTGCTATAAGTATCTTTATACCTATTCCTGCGAAGAGTCGCCGGATTCGGGCGTTTCATTAAAAACGCCTATTTTTCTAAATTTTTGATAGCGTGATTCTTTAAGTTCGTCAGAAGTCATCCCTGATAATTCATCAAAGTGCTTAACAATTTTTTCCTTAAAAAATTTCGCGGCTAATTCATGATTGCGGTGAGCACCACCAACAGGTTCGGGAATAATATCTTCGACAATACCAAACTCAAGTAAATATTTCGCGGTAATGCGCATCGCGTCCGCTGCATCAGATGCGCGGGCTGCATCTCTGAAAAGAATAGCTGCACATCCTTCCGGAGAGATAACGGTATAATAAGAATTTTCCATAATAAGGACACGGTTTCCGATACCGATACCGAGAGCGCCACCGCTTCCGCCTTCCCCAATAACCACGCAAACTATAGGAGTACCAATTCCCATCATTTCGCGAAGATTAACAGCAATAGCTTCTGCCTGTCCTCTTTCTTCAGCGCCGATTCCCGGATAAGCGCCCGGGGTATCAATCATAGCAAGAATAGGTAGATTAAATTTGTCAGCCATTTCAAAAAGCCTCATAGCTTTTCTATATCCTTCGGGGTTTGCCATACCGAAATTGCGTTTAATATTGTCTTTAGTATCACGGCCTTTCTGGTGTCCGACAATCATGAACTGTTTTCCATCAATTGTGGCCAGTCCGCCTATTAGGGCCTGATCATCAGAGAATCTTCTATCGCCATGCAATTCGACAAAATTATCACAGATCATATTAATATAATCGAGTGTATATGGTCTATTCGGATGTCTTGCTACCTGAACGCGCTGATAAGGAGCAAGGTCATCATAGATTTGTTTACAAACAGTTTCTCTTTTATTCTGAAGGCTTTTAAGTTCTTCAGAAGCATCGATTTGAACTTCATCCGCGTATTTTTGAAGTTCAGCGATTTTCTTTTCAAGTTCAACTATTGGTTTTTCAAAATCGAAAGTCAGCATAATTTTTTAGTCATGAATGTTAACGATTGTTCCAAAAGGCACTATATCATAAAGCTCTTCAACATCTTCGTTAATAAGGCGAACGCATCCCGCGCTTGAAGCCATACCAACGCTTTTCGGATCCCAAGTTCCATGAATACCAAAGCCCGGGCAATCGATTCCCATCCATCTTGTTCCGAGCAGATTTTCTTTTGAGCCGAAAGGAATGGCTTTACCTCCCGGTTTATACCATATAGGTTCTTCTTGTTTCAAATTAATTTTAAAGGTTCCGCGTGGTGTGTTATCATTTTTACCAGTTCCTACAGAATATCTTTTAACGTAATTTGTAGAATCTTGAAAAATTCTATAAAGCATCAGCATATTATCAGAAATATCTATAACTATTAAATATTTTGATTTATCAATTTTGAGTTTTACACCCGGACGTATTCTATCACTTGAAAGGCTGTTAATTCTTTTAATGGAACCAACAAATGTTTTTTCTTTTCGTGCTAGCGTACTTAAATATTCTCCTTTTTCAACTGTATGATAAATAGTATAATTTTGCGGTTTAAAAGCAAACATTTGCGCTATGTTCAATTTCCCGAGTTCGTCAAGAACACCTTCGGCTTCAGGCGAATTGCCGTATTTATCGACTAAATTCTGCCATACTTCCCGAGTTTTTGCCACATCATTTTTAGATTGGGCATCATTAGCGATTTCAAGAATAAATTCTCTGGACTTAGGATTATCAGGATAATCCTTAATAAAAAGTTCCATTGCTTTTATTTTATCTATACTGTTTTTTGCAAGATGATATCTTCCTTCAATTATTACAGATTTA
>JAUVKG010000016.1 GCA_030596365.1 Chlamydiota bacterium
AAATCGTGAGAATTTATATTTACGCCCCAGGTGTATAAATCATCGTAAGGGGTGAATTTTAATGCCAATTTGTTTTCAGCTTTTGTTATAGGCACATCACCAAACGGGATTTCATTTGTATATAAAGGCGAAGTATCGGCATTATAAGTTTGCATATAATTCCCGTTGCCTGACGAATCGTAATACCAGTTGACTTGATAATGGTCATTAACCCAACCGTTTGTACCTTCTTCGAATCGCCAGTAAGCGACAGTTTGCGCTGCATCACCGCAGGAAGCAATTAAGATCACAAATAATAATAATAATTTAGCCGGCATAGAATTTATTTGGTAAATTGAATTATTGATACAGATCTTTTTGGTAAAGAAACAGTAACTTTATTGTTAGAAATTGTAATTGGTGTATTAGTAAAATAACCGAGTTCGGGACCTGTTTGTTCATACCAGCCATAACCAGCAAATTGTAGTTTTCTATGAATAGCGCTGCTGTTCATACCGGAAAATGCGGAAAGATCAATCGTAACAGGAATATCTTTTGTAAAATGCCTGTTTATAACATGAAAAAAAATGTTGGTAGAATCTTCCGTTGCAAGAGCATCCACAATGGCAACTTTGTCTTTTGAAAAAATATCATTCATTTTAAAAGGTTGATTGTAGGTTGGTACATTTTTTCTTTCAATGTCTATGAGAGAAGTTCCGTGATATTTTGAATAAAACATCGTTACCATTCCCGATGGAAGAAAAAACGGGTCGAATTTCTCAGCGTCGCTGACAACTATTGATGCAATCGGCCAGTTTTTGCCTACAGTCATTGATTGGCAGGCAATTGAAACAACATCACCGGCACGAATATACGCGTGAAGATATCCTGCGCCTCCAATAGCTTGCGCTGTGATAGATTTATACCAGTTGCCGGGTTCGTCCCACCAACCGTTCCAATTCCACTCTGTAACAGCGACAGGAAGGTTTTTACTTCTACCCTGTTCGATAGCCATTCCGCCTATAATTGATTCGCCGTGAGAGTTAAAAGTATTTGGGATACCGACCCAGGCATACCAAATATCTTCCATGGAAAGTTTATCGACTGACCATGGAGAAGCGTTTTTTTTAAGATTGCTGTTATTGATTTGCCACGGCATATAGTCGTGTTGAACAATGTAAAGGCCGTTAGTTCCGATTCTATCTATTACGGCAGCGACTTGATAAGATGAAATAGCGTCAACAAGGATTTGAATATTCGGGTCGACTTCTCTCATTTTGTCTACATAAGCTCTAACATAATTTGCGTAAGTAATTGCTGAAATTCCATCATCATAAAACCAGGTTTCATTTCCTATTTGAAAAAATTTAATGCCAAAGGAGGCGGCGTGACCGTTTGTAGCACGAACAGCCGGCCAGTCGATCATTCCGGCAGGTAAAGAGGCGCCCTGTTCCGCGTTGCAATACGCAACGAGCGATGCGGCATGCAAAGCGGCATCAGAAAGTGTTTTAACGTCTGCTACGGCATCGCGGAAGTTTACAGGAATAATTGCCTCGTTGCCCAGATTTGTTGTCAGGTCGTAGAATTCATCATATCCGAAAAAATTTGAAACCGAGCCGCCAAGATGGCCGATTGTAACTGGTCGCGGTAATGGCTCTCCAGCTGAATTTGTTCTTCCGGGCACGTTATCGATCATATCTTGCCAATTGATGTAATCTATATCTGTTCCACCCGGGAATCGGTAAACAGGAGTATGCATTTCGCGAAGTTTTTCAATCAATTTAGGTTGAAGTTTATGAGTTCCGTTTATAGTGCCGGCTTCGATACCGATTTCGCCATGCCAGCTTGGTCTTTCCATAAAGGAGCTAAAAATTCGGTTATCGACCTTATTTAATGTGTTTTTTGTAATTTTATAACTTATTGGATTGCCGTTTTGACTATAAAATGCAACCCCTCCGGAAGGTATGTTTGCTGCCGCCATAGCTTTTTCATCGCTAAAAGTCAAAGAAACAATTTCTCCCCGATCAAATGGTGTGATTTTATATGGCAGGAAAGGTCCGGAATTTCCAGTCTCTTTCGCGCAAATTAATTGATGACTATTGCCGGGCGAACGAGTGGAAAGATAGCTGACAACAACTTTGCCGTTTTTATCAATTGTCATGGAAGGAATAACGCCTGAATTAGCGATTAAGTTACTGGCGGCAATATTTTTAGTCCAGATGAAGTGTGGTTCAGCTGATACAAAAGCAGTAGCGAGAGAAATTATATAAAGAAAGTATTTCATAAATATTTATTATAATATAAATTATAACTGTTGTCAAATGAAAGTCCAACCCGGCGGATTGGAATAAAAAAGGCGCAACCATAAGTTGCGCCTTTAATAAACTTCACCTTAAAGTTAAATTAAATAATAAAAATTATTTTTCTTCAACGTCTTGGGCTTCTACATCTTTCTTAGCTTTTCTGTTGATTTCCTGAATTACAAGAGCATCATCTGCAATCCATTTTGACTGCCAGACATATTCAGGAAAAGAATCTCCATAAATCCCGGAACCTGTAAGACCAAAAGTCATCACATCAGTTGCACCACCGAATGCGCGTGCTATAGTCAGGAAAGCGCCATCACTTGCCCCTGTGATGTTTCCAAAGAAAGGGTTGCGGACATTTTCATAGATTAAATTTCTGGGAACTTCAACCCAACAAGTAAGGCAATTGACAAAGCCGCGTCCGTAATTATAGGCCATATTATCAAGCCATGCTTTTCTGTTGTCTTGTTTTGCTTCTTGTGCAGCGAGAAGTGTTGTTGCGCTCATACAAACGATAAGAGTTGCGAGAATAAATTTTTTCATGCGTTTATCTCCTGAAAATTATTAGGGGTTACAGGCATTTATATTAATTAGTCTTATATCAGTCTCGTATATTATACTGATTTAGCAGTTCACTGTCAAATAGATTTAAATTCAGGAAAATATTCTGGTAGCCCGTAGGGGAATCGAACCCCTGTTTCATGGATGAGAACCATGTGTCCTGGTCCACTAGACGAACGGGCCAAACCATCATTTTAAAAATTATAGCAATATTATTTGATTTTATCAAGAAGCATAAATTGCCTAAGTTGTCTGTAATAGCATTGTTTGATTAAAATTGAAAAAATCAAGAACCTTGACATTCATTTACTTATAGGTTATAATGTTGTAACATTTATGGTTCCGCATTTTCAGTATAGTATAAATCAATAGTATAAATTAACTGTTATATTAACATTCAACAAAAGGAGATCCAAATGAAAAAACTCATGAATACAGTTATCGCAATCACAATTGTTTGCCTCGTGTATCTGGCATCAGGTTGTGCCAGTGTTGAAAAACCAAAACCGGCTCCCGAGCCGTCACTTCTTCCTCGTATCTCAACAACTGCACCTGATGTAGTAAACGAAGGAGAGACTTTCCTCAGCACAATCAAGATTACAAGTAGGGAAAGCTTTGCTCTTGTCAAAGCACGTATGCGCATACCGAAAGGAATGCAGTATGTGAAAAGTGAACCAAAGGCTAAAAAAGAGGGTGAACTTCTTACCTGGACATTTCCTTGGATGGATGCCAATGAGGTAAAAACTATTAACGTTTGGTTAAAAGCATTGAAAGAGGGAACGTATATGCCATGTGCCAGTGTGCAGGCATTCCCAAGAGCCTGTTTTACTGTTAAAGTTACAAAACCAAAAATCTCAATCACCAAAACCGGTCCGGAAGTTGCCGCACTTGGCGAGTCTGTAACTTTCAATATTCTTGTAAAGAATGAAGGTAATGGAGTTGCAAAAGATGTAGTAGTTGTTGACACAGTTCCAAAAGGACTTTCTCATGACAGCGGAAAAAAACAACTCACATTTAAACTCGGTGATATGAATCCGAAAACTTCAAAAACCATTTCTGTAAAATTGAAAGCAATCGAGCGTGGCAAACACCTTAATCTTGCATCAGTTAAAACATCAAATGCCGGTCAAGCTAAAGACGATGCTCCAATAGTAGTTAAGCTTGAGGACTTCGAAATTACAAAGAAAGGTTTAGAGAAACAATATTTGGGTAAGAAAGCGGATTATGTAATTGATGTAAAAAATGTTGGAGACACAACACTTGATCTTCAGGTAGTAGATTACGCACCAATCGGAACTACTATTGTTAAAGCACAGGATGCTGCTGTTACCACAAGTACCAAGGCAACATGGAATATTGCTTCTCTGGCACCCGGAGCTTCTGAATCATTTAAAGTAACTTTAACTTCACGTGTACCCGGTGTTCACAGAAACAGTGCCAAAGTTTCCAGCAAATCTGCTTCGAAATCAGATGGCCAAGACACTTTGTGGGAAGGATTTGCAGCTTTACTGTTTGAGGTAATTGATACCGAAGATCCACTTCAGATTGGCGAAGAAACTACGTACATAATTCGTGTAACCAATCAGGGAACAAAAGAGGACAACAATATTGTTGTTACCGCAGTATTTCCTAAAGAAATCAAACCTATTGAGGCTTCCGGAGATACTAAGGGCACAGTTAAAGGTCAGAAAGTTACATTTGCGCCATGCAAGGTTCTTGAAGCTAAGAAAAGTATAACTTTAAAAGTTAAAGCTAAGGGAGCTGCTATTGGTGATGGAAGGTCGAAATTCAACTTAACATCAGACCTCATCAAAAAACCAGTTGTCGAAGAAGAAAGTACTCACGTTTACTAAAAATTCTACATATCCGGCAGGTAAAATATGGTTCAAGCCATATTTTACCTGCCTTTTTTTATATAGAATATAATTCTTTACATATATTTTTACGCCATGAAATCCTTCAAATCAATTCTGACCTTGTTCGTAGTTATCTGCAGCTGCGCTATGCTTCTATCGTGCTTCAGCACAACATCCTCTGAAATTAAAGAACCTTCAGACAAATCAGGACAAATAGAGTCCGCTGACACTAATTCAGAAAAAGTATCTTTTTCTGAAACACAAAATTCTTCTGCAAACAATTTGTATTTCTTTACTGTAGCAGGACCAGAAAAAGTGGAGCTGAATGAACCGTTCTGGTGCGATGCAACCTTAACTTGCATTCAAAATGTCGAAAACGCAATTGTAAAAATGAAAATTCCTGCCGGGCTTGAATATATTGAAAGCCTGCCGCGAGCCACACACACAAATAATTATCTTTATTGGAAGTTTATTAATTTATCTCAAAATGAAACTAAGAAAATAAAGATAAAGTATATACCAAAAGCTAAGCGCGTAATAAAAGTGTGTGGAAGAGCACAGATGACCGCAAAAGATTGTTTTACAACCACCGTCACTAAACCTGTTATCAGTATACAAAAAAATGGTCCGGAAACCGCTATTCTTGGAGATGTCATTCCATATACTATTTTAGTAAAAAACAATGGAGATGGTGTTGCCAGAAATGTAGTTATAAAAGACAACATTCCATCCGGACTCGAGCATTCAAGCAAGAAAAAAGAAATTATTGCTAAAATTGGCGTGCTTGCTCCGGGAGAAGAAAAAAATATTAAAATAAATCTCAAAACAATTGTGCGCGGAAAGCACTGCAATAAAGTCCGTGTAGATACATCTAATGCCGGAACTTCAGAAGATACCGCTTGCACGACAGTATTACTACAAGACGTTCATATTTCCAAAACGGGAACAAAGCAGCAATTTTTAAACAAAAAAGCCGAATACGCCATTGTAGTTAAAAACCCTGCAGACGTGACTTTGCATAACGTAATTGTCAAAGACACAATACCTTCGGAAACAACTCTTCTTTCTTCTGCACCGCAAGGAAAGGTTGAAGGAAAAACTATTGTTTGGAATTTAACAAAACTTGACCCCGGCAAAAGCAAAACTTTTAACATTACATTAACGTCAGCAAAAGCAGGCACTCATGTAAATTATGCAGACGTGCAAACCCGTGAAGGATTAAGGCGTAAAACTTCAGCAAAAACTTTATGGAAAGGTTTTGCCGCATTGTTGATAGAAGTAATTGATACTGCTGATCCTTTGCTCATAGGAGACCAGGGAAAATACATTATCAAGGTTTCTAATCAAGGAACGGCAAATGACACCAATATAAAAATTACAGCTGTCTTACCAAATGAGATTACACCCCTCACAGCTAAAGGCGCCACAAGTGCAACCATTTCAAGCGACGGCCGGACAGTTACTTTTGCTCCGTGCCCATCTCTGGCACCAAAGCAGACTTTAACGTATGAGATTAATGTAAAAGCGAAATCTTTAGGTGATGCACGCATCAAGGTTCTTTTGAAATCCGACCTTATCAAAACACCTGTTACAGAAGAAGAAAGCACACATGTGTATTAATTCTAAATGCATTAATGTATTTATTTTACGTATTCATTTACCATTTCAATTCAACGGGGCCTATCAAACCTGACGGTGTAAAAATTCCATAATTATTTCCCGTTAAATTTCCTGTTCGGATTTTTATTTTGTTTTTTCCGATTTTAAGCAGTTCGCCAACTTCGAATTCATATGGCGGCCAAAGTTTTGCTCCGGCATGTTTGCCGTTTATCCAAACTTCTGCCATATTATAGACTGTTCCAAGCGATAATATCACATTTTTAGACATGTTGTTACATTCAATTACTTTTGTATAATCAACAAATCCTGTAAATTTTTTATCAAGCGATTTCCAATCCGACCAAAGAGTCAAAGGTTTTTCAATTTTCTTCATCTGTGTAAGTTCCCGGGGAAATTTTACAGGAATTTCTAAATTCGGTTGAACCGAAGGATCTATTTTTACATACCAGTCTCCGGTGATTTTTTGTATTATTTTACTGCTTGAAATTTTTCTATCCAATTTATTTATTGCCTTACGTTTCGGGTTAAAAACAAGCCAGTAAGCTTCATAAGGGCGAAACGAAAGTTTTAAATGTTGCGCAGATATTCCCGATCTTTTTGATGAAACAGGTGTGATTTTCCCATCTTCACAGTTCCAAATTTCAGTACGGCCGGAAACTCCAAAAACTTCTATTTCGCATTTCTGTTCCAGGTTTGCATTGTTTGCCAGCCAGAAAAAATCGCGGCCATCAATTTTTCGATGCTGCTGGAGTATGTCGAATCCACCTGAAACAAAATGAAGGCACGATTGAAGTCCAGGCACATTTATTGGTAATTTATCTTTTGAAAATTTAAAACTTTTTTGTTTTTTCAGGTTATTCATCAGCTTTTTCAATTGCGGGTCATTCATGCCATTGTCAGTAGAACCCAAAGGCAAATCGCCCAGTGCAAAGACTTTACCGCCTTTTTTTGCGAATTCTAATATTTTCTCCGCGACATCAATTGGAAGAACAATCAGAGGAGGCAGAACAATTGTTTTGAACTTAAACTCATCGCGCACAAGATTATTGCCAACCACTTTCATTTGACGGATATAATGCTTGTCAGTAATTAAAAAATCTATTCTGTTTTTCGTAAGGTCACGAATAGCTGTGCTGTAAACTTTATCAATATGAAAAATATCGTCGGTGATAAAATCTTTCTCGTTCCAAATAATTGTAACTTTAGCGGGATCAAAAAGATCCGGCGGCGCAACTGCGCAAATACTTTCCATAGGATTCAGCAAAAGAACTTCCGGCACAGTTTTACCGTGAGAATTGATATAACTTGTTCTTCGTGTGAAATCCGCCCAAAGATAAAGATATCTAAACAAAGGATTTTCGTCATACCAGTCAGGTGTCCATGGATTACCTTCAAGTCTGCGGTTCATAAAAATACAGTGGGGGACTATATGACTAACTCCCCACGTTGTTAACGAATTGATCGTCTTTTTCAAAAAAATTGGATTAAAAGGTTTCCAGCCGCCTGCGCCCATAATTTCACTTTGGAACCTTCGATTTTCAAATTCAGAAACAGATTGTGCTTCCTTAAAATCATGAACGTCGAGGGCTTTTTCTTGCAGACAATCAGTACCGGGCATTGAAAATACTCGCTGAAGTTTAAAAAAATCCGGAACCATAATAAGCTGCCAAATCAGAGATTCTTCCCAAAGATTTGCGATGTAATACATTCCGCGTTTCGCCAGCCAATCATTTGAAGCTTTAAAAAATTGCGCGTAAAGGTCGGTTGCTGTATCGTACCATTCACACCGTGCTCTTGCGTATTTACCTTCAACATCTTTGTCAAAGAGCAGCGGAATCCATTTGCGGATATCGCGTCCGGTTTTTTCTTTATAAAGATTTACCATATCTTTTGACCAACCTATTTTAAATGAGAAATGTCCTTCATGGTCATTGAAAACACCGGGAACAGATTTACCTAGTCTTCCGGCAAAATGTTTTGCATACGGTTCTTCAACCATATTGCAGAAAACAGGTCCAAGACGTTTATTCATGTAATCAGGTGTATTATGATCGATTAATTTAAAAGAATAAATCCGCCAGTTTCCATCAGCAGGTGCTGTCCATTGAAAAGACTCTCCTTCCCCAATTATTTTAAGTGTGTCACTGATAATAATAGTAGTTTGATGAGTTACTTTGGCAATATTCCATGGAGCGGCTGTCGATGTAGCAATTTCTTTTGTGTGAACCCATTCAGGTTTTTCTGTTGTAGCAGCAAGCCAGTTTGAATCTGAATTTATTTTCAAAATTTTGTTGCCGGAAAAAGTTATTGCTGCTGATGCAATCATGCCAAAAGCACCTCCATCATCTGTTGCTTCGACTTCAAGTATATTTTCCCCATGTTTCAGAAATTTTTTAATATTGTATTCAGAGACTTTTTCCCAGTCTGTGTTTTCACCAACCTTTTTGCCATTAATAAATAAAACAAAACTGTTGTCAACTGTTATATGTATTATCGCTTTAGTAATTTCACTGGTTTTTCTGTTTAAATTAAATGTCGTTTTCAATCGGCATTTATTGTTAACTGAACCTGGTTCCGGATGCCAAATCCAGTTGGCGTAGGAAAGCGGTGGAATATCTGCCTTCTCTATTTGATTATCAGAGGCGAGACGTGCCACAATTGTAAAAAGAGAATCAGGAAGTTCGATTGTTTCTCCGTCCTTTGCATTAAAAGTTGTCCAGGAAAGATACTTTGCATTTAAGTCAGGGTGCTTTTTTAATAAACGTCCGGCAGCTTGACCGCTTGGCCACCAATATTCGTCGCAGTAGCCAAGATAACCGTTTTTCTTTTCTGTAACTTCAAGAGCTGCACTGAATGCATCAAACCAAGTTTCCGTTAACCACTGCTTTTCCGTAATTTTTCTGGCTTCTTCAACAGACGCAGATGAAGTGGGGACCATAGGCCAACGCGCATGAGCATAACCCGGGTTACAATGCTGTTCAAGCATTTTTTCTGCCATTTTCGCGCAAATTTCAGGATTGAGTTTAGTGTCCCAAAACCAGAAAAAGAAAGGAGCGTAAAGCATATCCGGTTCCGCAAATTCTTTTCTTAATTTATCGAAAGAAATATTTTTTCGAGTGCCGTGATTTGACGGAAATTGCGCTGCACAAGCGGTATAACTGAAAACAAAAAATAATGTTAGAATAATTTTTTTCATGATAGGTTGTGCTAAGTATGCCGCGCTCTTGATCGGCGTATGCTGGAGGAATATAGTTTTTCCTCTCGCCTAACGAAGTAACGTGTATTCTCACGGTCAAGGCGCAAAGCTCCCAGCATTCGCCGGGCACGGCGCAAAGTTTAAATAAAGAAACAAAATCATTTATTTTTTAAGAAAGAAAAACAAGACCAATATTTTTCATGCTTTTCCTTCACCGCGTTTTTTTTGAGGATTAATGGATGGCTATCCTTAATTCATTTTAACGCTTTACACAACGAAAACCTATTCCCCTAAATGCACTGCTTGTGGGTCCGGCATAATCCCGCGCCGCGCATCGCAAATCACCACGTGTGCCGCCCCAACCGCCGCCGCGAACTGCTCTGTACTGCAACGTGCCGTCCTGAACGGGGCCGGTCGTGTCACCTTGCGAGGCTTCCGGCTTACCATAGAACGATGATGAGTACCAGTCCCAGCACCATTCTTGAAGATTGCCGGCCATATCATAAAGCCCGTACTCGTTTTTCATATCGGTTCCGGTAGGAATTTGTCCGCTATTAAAATATCCGCACACGGCTACTTCGTGGTCGAATATTCCGCCACCATGAAAGTAATTAGCTTTGCTTCCGTCAATATAATTATGGCAGTCTTGATAAGTTCCTCCGGCTCCCGCCCATGGGTACCACTGTGCAACAAGCCCGCCCCGCGCGGCTTTTTCCCATTCCGCTTCCGTCGGAAGCCTGTACCCGTTTTTAGTAATATCCAGGCTCCAGTCAGCGAAATTTACACACGCCTGTAATCCTTCCTTTAAACTTTTATAGTTGCAATAAGCAACGGCGCCATACCACGTTGCTACTGAACACGGAAACCCGTCGCGGCCTTTTTCCGCGTAAAATTTTCCGTCAGCAAATTTGATGTCACTGGCATAGTTGGCCATGCCAATCAATGTCTGTTGATTTCCATCGTTGTTTACAAGCGTTGTAGCTGACGCTGATACATGACCGTTATCATATGCCCATTGCATCACACGGCACATCTGGCCATTTGAAACTTCAAACTCTTCAATTTTGAACTCGGTGATATTGACCGGATGCACTGGAGACTCGGTAAGTCCTCCCACATAATATTCGTTGGAAGCACCCATAAAATAACTCCCGCCCGGAACAGTTTTCATATCACTGACAACCGCAGCTTTTCCCGCAGCGTAAATCAAAAGGTCATCCGGCATATCTTCGCTTTCTTTTAATTTCAGCGAGTTTTTCTTAGGTGAAACTTTTACCGTAAGTTTATATTTCGGATCTTTTGTTTTCACTTTGTATTTCCAGCTCTTGGCTTCTCCAGTCTTTTTCTTGTACTTGCCGTTCATGGCACACGGACCCGCAGCCACTGTGGTTATAATATTTGAATTTAAAATGCAAAGAATATTTGTATAACTTAATTCGCTTGCTAATGAAGGTACCATTTCAACATTTTTTACTTTCAGTTTTGATTTTCCTTTCTTTGTTTTCGGCGAAACAGGTTTGGAAATCCCGGCTTCCAGCAATGATGCACTTAATAATGTAATAATTATAAGTAAATTTACAATAGTTTTCATTTCTCTCTCCTTATGGTTGTTTATGAGAAGTGGTTGATTTATTTTTCCTGAATTGCGTCTACACTACGCTTATTATATCATAATTTTTGCTCCTATGCAAGAATTAACATTTAACTCCCCGCCTTTTGACTAATTTCTTCGCATTTCGATTCACGGATCACGGATCACGGACCACGGACCACAAATTCAATCCGGCAGTAAAAAAACCATATCTTCAATTGTATGTTCCGTTGATATAAACGCCGTCTCAAACATTGATGGCGGAAGATATATTCCTCTTTCCAGCTTTTCAATAAAAAATTTTCTGAAATCATCTGTACTTTGATTCTGTGCTTCTATAAAATTTGTTACAGGTTTGTCTGTGTGGAAAATAGTGAACATTGAACCAATATGATTAATAGTTTTTTTTGAACAGCTTTGCCAATTTTCAGAAAATCCATTTACAATTCCTGACATCTTTGAATAAATCTGACGGCTAGCTGATAAATGTTCCAATGTGGCTGTTCCGGCAGCCATTGCAATAGGATTACCGGATAAAGTTCCTGCCTGATAAACATTTCCATCCGGTGCGAGACGGTCCATAATTTCTTTTGTTCCGCCGAAAGCGCCAACCGGGAATCCTCCGCCGATAATTTTCCCGAGGATTGTCATATCCGGCTGAACGTCAAAAATATGTTGTGCGCCGCCAAAAGTCAGTCTAAATCCTGTAATCACTTCGTCAAAAATGAGAATAATTCCATTTTCGGCGGTGATTTTTCTGAGCATTTCTAAAAATCCTGGTTCAGGAAGAACTAATCCCATATTTCCGGGAACGGGTTCCACAATTACTGCAGCGATATTTTTTGCATTTTTCTCAACAGTTTCACAAAAAGTTTTTTCGTCATTGAAAGGAATGGAAATAGTATTTTTTATAATATCAAAAGGTACTCCCGATGAAGTCGATTGAGCAATCCCGGCAACTCCTGAACCGGCAGCAACAAGCAGCGAATCAGAATGACCGTGATAACAGCCGTCAAATTTCAGGATTTTATCTTTGTCTGTAAATCCTCTTGCAAGGCGGATTGCCGACATAACGGCTTCGGTACCTGAACTCACAAATCTGATTTTATCAATTGAGTCAAAAGCATCGCAAATAATTTTAGCGAGTTTAGTTTCTGCTTGAGTTGGCGCTCCAAAAGAAGTACCTTTTTCCAAAGCTTCTGCTACGGCATTTATAACAACCGGATTAGCGTGACCGAGAATCATAGGTCCCCAGGAAAGGCAGAAATCAAGTAAAACTTTATCGTCAGATGTTTTTAAATATTTACCTTTAGCGCTTTCAATAAAAACAGGATCGATCCCAATTGATTTAAATGCGCGGACAGGTGAGTTAACTCCTCCTGCGATATATTTTTTTGCTTCATCAAATAAATTGTTCATAAATAATATTATAGTGAAATTTACAATAATTAACAAAGTTATCTCTGTTGTAAAAATGAGTGGGCAAGCGATAAACATAGAAATCCCCCTAACCCACTCCCGAGGGAATACTCGGGATGTTCCACTTTTCCCGATAGATCGGGATGAAATTCAAGGGGGAATAATTCGCCGTCCTCCCCGAGAACGGCTACAGAAGAGCGAAGTGTAAAGTAATGTAAGCTTCCAGCTTACAAAACACCAAACATTCATGAGCAATGCTGTAAACGGTGTATTAACGTATCAAAGCAGGGATCCAGGCATCCCCCAGCATACACGGGTCACGGCGCCGGTCACGAGTTTTTATTACTATTGCTTTTTTTATTCTTACCAGCTATAATTTTATGTTGTGGGAAGATGTCTCGATTTTTTTAATTCTTAACAATAGTAATCTCAATATGAAAAAATAATGCTTAAATCACTGAAAAACTTGCTGTACACTAATCTTCTTCTCTTATTAATAATGAGTTACGGATGTACATTTTTTGAAAAACAGCAGTTTATACAGGATGTGACCGGCACACATCAGTTAGTTCCAAATCAAATATGGTTAACACATGAACATATTTTAGTTGATTTCATAGGAGCAGATAGCATACAACCCAATGATTGGAAACATGATTTAATAATTGAAAAAGTAATGCCGTATATACAAGAGCTTAAAGAGTATAATGTAAATTATTTTGTTGATGCAACTCCAAGCTATTTGGGAAGAGATGTATTACTACTCGAAAAAATTTCTAATAAAACTGGGATCAAGATCATTACAAATACCGGTCTTTATGGCGCTCGTAATAATAAATATATTCCTCAATATGCTTATGAGAAAACTGCAGAAGAACTTGCTGAAATATGGATAAATGAATTTAAGAACGGTATTGACGAAACATCGATAAAACCGGGCTTTATTAAAATTGGCGTTGATAATTCTGATACTTTACATTCTATGCATCAAAAGTTGGTAAAAGCCGCCGCTCTGACTCATTTGAAAACAGGTTTGATTATAGCATCCCACACAGGGCAAGCTAAAAGTTTATGGCCACAATTGACCATTCTTGAAGAAACTGGTGTTTCACCGGAAGCTTTTATTTGGATTCATGCTCAAGCAGAACATAATAATGAAAACTATCTTAAGGCCGCAGATAAGGGATGCTGGATTAGTTTTGATGGCTTAGGATGGGAATTAGAAAATCATATTGAAAAGATATTATTTGCAAAAAGACATGGAATTTTAGATAGAATTTTAATTTCACACGATTCTGGGTGGTATGATCCACAAAAAGAAACTCAAAATATAAAACCATATACTAATATTTTCAAAAAACTTTATCCTGCGCTAAAAGCACGTGGATTCACAGATGATGAATTTAAGTTATTAATTGCTATCAATCCTGCAAAAGCATTTTTAATAGAAGTCAAAACTGCTTTATAGTAAAAAGGAAAAATATTAAAATTAAAAAGCATAACAAAGTATTAAAAAAACAGACAGGATAAACAGGATCTACATGATAAAAAAACTTAATTTAATTTAATCCTGTTAATCCTGTAAATCCTGTCATAAAATTTAATCTTGTCAAAAAATAAATTCGTGATAATCAGTGTCCAGCATACGCCGGATTTTCAAAAATTAGTGTCTAAAAATTTTAATAAAATGAAAAAAACAATCTATATTTTTGGGTTAGCGTTTGTTTTCTTATTTCTCTCTGCTTGTAGCAAACAAGAAAATTCAGACGATGATAAACTTCTTTCAAAATCAAATAATCTTAAAACTGTTAAATCTTCTTCAGCAAAGGAAAAATTTACCGATGATAATTATTCCTCTGAAATCGAAACAGAAGATGATAGTTTACGGCCCGTGATTGTTACTGTTCTGGAAAATGGATCGCCGTCACGAGGCGCGGTGGCAAGCATTGAGAAATGGGGAAAGAAGCCGACCTTTTGGAGTGGGAAAACTGACAAGAAAGGTATTGCAAAAATTCTTATTTCGGCAAAACAGCTGCATTTTCGAGTAACAGCATCAAAAGACAATTACGCGATCGTTTCATTCTACACAAATCGTCTTACAAAAGGAACTTCACCGGTTCATATTGAATTGAATCTTGAGGAACGCGGGATTGTAATTACTGCGCATCTTATCGCGGATAAAGATATTGACGATAAAGATGTGTCCGCACGAATTAAGCCTGAAAAGCACACAGACAATCAATTTATCAGTGCGGCAATTTCAACTATATGTGAGGATGCCGAAATAGTTTTTCCGCCTATCAAAAAAGGATTAAAAAGACTAAGGGTTTTGGTCAAAGCTAAAGGATTCGCTGAATCTTATTCAGATTATTTTGACACGGGTGATGATGAAGATGATAAAACTGTGGAAATAAATCTTTTGTCAGGTATAAAATTCAGCGGGAAAGCTGTTAGAAGTGATGGCGAAGTGATAACAAATCTATATTTTAGGGCAACACCGCGCGGGCAATATGAAAAATATGGGAATCCCGGTCACGTCAATGAAAATATAGCAACTGATGCAGATGGAAATTTTGAAATTGACGGTTTACTTCCCGAACATTACAGATTATATCTTACGACGGATGAAGCGCAACAAATAAGAACAAATGTAGTTTTATATTCTGACGAAAGAAATTATATGGAATTTGTTTTTCCTGAATTAAAATATCAAAATGTTAACGGAATTGTAATTTATGAACAATCAGGCAAACCGGCCGCCGGGATAGAAATTAAATACAAGTCATGGAGTTATAAAGGAAAGGAAATCAAAACAGTAACAGATGAAAGTGGCAATTTCAATATTTCTGTGCCTATTACAGAAAGAGGCGGTATTGAATTAATAGTAAATGAACCCGGATTCGCTAAGATAAAGCGGCGGCTTGAAAGATATGCCGGTGAAATAATTACACTTCTGCTGCGGGAAAGTGGTGTGCTAACCGGAACGATCACCACAGAAAAAGGGGAACCTGTTTCGGGTGTGAGAGTCAACATAGAACCTGAAATCACGCATTCAAAATCATCAAAGGCCAGTTTCACAGCACGAAATTCACATTGGGAAGAAAGATCGGCTTACAGAGCGCAAACTGAAATTCCATCTGATATAAACGGAATGTATGTAATTTCAAATGCTGCCGCGCCGCAATCATATAGAATTAATGCATGGGCACAAAAGGAATATTTCCTGCCACATGATAATGAGAGAAAAGTGAGAATTGAACCGGGGAAAACTACAGTGTTTGATTTTACAATGTTTCTTAAACCCGCTGTGATGGTAAAACTGAAAGATGAAGAGGGGAAACCTGTGCTGAAATACTCGCTACGCATAAAAACTACGTATAAAAATGGTTCGAGCAGCGGGACACGAAGCGTTAACCTGTCAGATGGAAATGACTGGTATCGCGCGGAGACGTGGTCACGTAACGCAAATGTAAAACTGTCTTTGAGAGCTGAAGATGAAGATGGAAGGGTTGCTGAAAAGAAAAATATTTCTATCGAGCCGGGTGAGGAATATAAATTTATTCTCACGTTAAGTAATTCAGTAATGCCCGACCTTGCGGGATTTGTTTACAAATCGGATATGTCACCCTATATTGACGGTCATATGTGGGTGAACGTCAACAGGCATCATGCGTATGGGACATGCGACCATCTTGGTTTTTTTGAAATAACCGGCCTGGAAGCCGAAAAAGGAACAAAAATCAAATTGAATACAAATTATGATAATAATAGTTTTACTACAAATGTATTTGTCGGTGATGATAACATTGAATGGATACTTCCGGAACAAAATCGTGTTCTGGGGCGAGTGTGTACTGGAGACATTTACTCTCCGGCAACGAATTTTGCTGTTAGCATAATGAGCACACACAACAAAAAAGCTTTTCATTCAGAAAATGGAATATTCTCCTTGCCTATAGGCAATTACTATACAAAACGACATACCCCAATAAAAATTTATGTTTTCGTTTCCGGTTATGCTCCGGAAATCAGAGAACTTGATTTGGATGGCTCAAAAACTTATGATATCGGGGATATTATCGTAATGAATAAACCGGCAACAGTTATCGGAAGAGTAATTGACCATGAAGACAATCCCGTCAGTGCAAACATTTCACTTATGAAAATAAAAGGCACCGGAAGTGAACACATTTTAAATTGTAGTAATGATAATGCTGACGGCACATTTGAATTCACTGATCTTCCTCCCGACATGTATCGTGTATCAGCACGCACACGACTAAAGAACGTGAATTCCGAAAATTTCGATTTGCGTTCAGATGAAACCTATACACTTCCTGATTTAATAATAGTTGAAACCAATTCTGTGATGGTGGAGCTTAAATTTGTTCTGCCTGACGGCAGTCCTGCAGTAAACGGCAAGGTAAGTTATTTCAACAAATCAACTGATGAGAGGGGATTTTTAAAAGAAAGAATGAGACCCGGAAGTTATGACAATTGGAGTGTAAGAATAGAAGAAAAATTATATAACACCGAAAAAATTGAAAT
>JAUVKG010000280.1 GCA_030596365.1 Chlamydiota bacterium
GGTGAATTAATTGATGCTATGGGTGAACGTTTTACTTCCGGCTGCGTTATTTTTCAAAAAGAAAATGAAGCTTTTACCGAAGAAAATGAACTTAAACTTAAAAATCTTGGTATACCATGTGTGGTGATTGATCGTCATCCGAAACCCCGGCCTTCTTTTATTTCTACAGTCGAACTCGACCATGAGCATGCCGGTTATGATGTTGCTTCGCACCTTTTGCATCTTGGCCACCGCAACTTCGCGTTTTTGAGTGTTCCGGGTTCGTTGTCATCATGTCGGGAAAGAAGGAGAGGTGTTGAAAAAAGTCTTGCAGAAGCGGGATTGAAACTTGATCCGCAACACATAGTTAAAATTAAACCTGAAGCACGATTCCAATTTTTTGATGTTTTCAATTCATGGGCTTCAAAAGGAAAAACTTTCCCAACAGCCATTATTGCTGTTCATGACGAATCAGGTTATGCTGCGCTAAATGTTCTTGAAAGTATGGGGTTTTCTATTCCGAAAGATGTTTCCATTTCAGGTTTTGACGATCGTGTGGAAATGGTTCCCTGGGGACTTGATAATGTAAGAACTCCTTTAACTTCCATCCGGCAGCCTATTGAAGCCATCGGCATAGCTGCCGGTAATGAATTAATTGCCCGCATTAAAGACCCTGACCGGGAGCCTGAGCATATTAGATTAAAGGGCGAACTGATGGTTCGCAGTTCTACCGCAAAGCCTAAACAATATAAACTTTTAATACGCAACGGCAGGAAGTAATCCCCTATCTGATGGAATTATTTTCTAATTCAACAAATTTCAGATGATCATCATCCTTTTTTATAGCGTTAATTACAAATCTTTTAGTTCGAGAAGCTAATATACCGTCAGGTTTAATATCCTGCTGATAATATTCGCTTTTCGATAACATTCCCCGCCCGTTGGATTTTTCTAATGATGGATTATCTTTAAGGATTTGGGCCTCAATTTTAACTGTAAAGAATGTAGAATCAAGTGCTAAAATATTAACACATCTTTCGAAAATATCAGGTGTCATTCCTTTTACCTTAAATAAACTACCGAGGTGTTGATACGGTTTTAATGTCTTTTTTCCCATTCTGTCAAGACCTTCATAAATGTTTTTTGCTAACTTTGAATCTATTCCAGGTAAACTTGCAAGCAAACGCGGGGAAGCAACATTTATATTCACTCTGCCAACCACAGGTACAGGAGTTACAACCGCGTAATTAAACCAGGCGATCCCTGATTGTTTCCCGCCTGATCCAACAAGAGCTTTACCGGACATATCTTCTGTATTTCTTTCAATAACATCATGAGCGGTCAATCTGATTTTAACATCTCCGTTATCCGAAATATTTTCCGGTTTAATTTGACCCGCATTAAAAGAATCATGTTTAACGTATTTACCGCGTTTTTTCAGCATATTAAATTCTCTGGTTTTGTAGTTCCAGACTTCAACATCGATTGACGCGTTGTTATTTTCTTCGAGAAATTCTGTTGTATCAATTGCGTCATTAAGACCATGAATATATAAATCATAAGTACCGGGAAAAGAAATTACATTTTCCCAGGTCCATGTTGCCGACTCACCGCTTTTTCTTGTATAGCACATTGGAGTGGAATAACCGGGCCCGATCGAGAATTTATCACCGGTTATCGGTTTCAGTGCTTTACGGTTAGGAGCTGAACGCGGAATATCTTTGACATCATTCTGTGCGAGAATAAGAATATTTTTAGAATTAGAAATAATTGGATATTTCTCGCCGCGTAATGGACCTGTAAGGAATCGAAGAGTCTGCCCGGCCCATTTATTCAGTTTCCATCCGCCTGATTTAGCTTGAAGAGATCTTAACGATGAGTTTGCGACTTCATCATACGCTTTATTCCATCCAACCCGCGTTACATCACCTATACATGATTCAAGACGAACGTGAGATGAAGACATATATTTTGAGAGGGAATGAAGAGCTGCGACGCCTTTAGAAATATCTCCGCTGCCGCCAAGTCGTTCGAAATCATTACCTGTGGAAATATTTCTAGCTTCACCTATGCTGCAATAAGGGCCGTTTTTAATGAAGAATTTATCATTTTTATGAGTTTGCATAGCTTTATTTTCTGCTTTATTTTCTGTACCGCCGAGAGAATGTTTTTTTCTTTTCACCCAGGTGTTTTTTGTAGGGTCAACTTTTTCCGTGGTTACTCCGAATTCGTCAATCTCAACTTTTCCATAGTCAACAGTTCTGGCGCAAACCTGGTCATATTCATTTTTTAAAGTTAAAGAGACAATACCTCCACTATGCGGCAGTCCCAGAATCATAAGGTTAGCGCCTTTAAGTTCTTTATAATCGCCATAATAATAAGTAAAGAATTCATTATCGGTAGGATACATAGCCATACCGCTTACATAAGCGAAGACATTATTCCAGCTTTTTGGATCATCCGCGTTATCCGGGTCGAGGAATTTAACGGTTTCGTTACCAAAGATTTCTCTGGTATTAAAGTTAAAATTATCGAGAGAAATATATATACCGTTACCAATAGCCTTTGTATCTTTAATTTTATAAGAAACGCCCCAATTATCTTCATCCATTTGGAATACCGGAACTTGTTCATCAGCAGTTGATCCCCATTCGCCATCAGTATTGCCGTAAGTGGCATCGAATAATTTTGTATCATTAACAAGATAAAAATGTCCGCGGGGTTGAACGACAGGATTATCATCAGTAATTGAGCGGCGAAGTTTCTGGTCATAATAAGACGTGCTTCTTATTCTTCCGATTTGAGTTGCTAAACTACCGGTATTGCAAATAACTCTCCAGTTTGCAAGAGAGACAGGAGTAGCAGAAGCGTTATACATTTCTACTACTTCCGGAGCTACCATTCTGATATAGCCGATCAACTGTCCTTTTTTCTGTTGTCTTGAGATGCCGTTTTTTGCAGAAGTAATAAGAATACTTAACCAACCACCCGACTTTGTAACAATAGGTGTTCCTTCGTTATACACCCACATCCTGTTTTTGAAATTTTCATCCAAAGTATATGGTCCGCCAATTTTGCCGGAAACTCCAAGTTCATCCGGATAACCGTCTAATCCATTTTCAGTATATTCCGGCCAAAACGGAGGACGGCCAATAATCATTTTAAAATATTTTCCGGCACGGGGTTGTCGAGAGCGCAGCATATAAGTTTGATTAGCTTCCGGCTGCCAGGCGACCGGGAAGTGGCTATTTGCCCAGGAATTAATAGTAAAGCTCAAGTCATAATCTATAGTCCAATCGTTAGTAAAGGTTGTTTTCATTATTTCGTCGAAATTATATGCTGAATTATTATCGAAATAATTCTTTTTTTCGAATGTAATTGATTCATCATCGCTTTCAATTATTTTAAAACACCCTATTGAAGGCGGGTTATCATCTCTGGTTTCAGGCCACGCGTAAAACATTATAAGAGAATTTTTAAAATAATTATTTTTGAGTATCGGACGATATTGATGAGCCATCCCAAGTTTTTTCAAAACATCTAATGTATCACCCAAATATTTTTCGAAGTCACTTTTAGGGCGGTTTTCAAAACTGTTGGGCCAGGTTAAATACGGCTTGTTTCCCGGAACAATACTATGTGGTACAGGCTTGGCAAACATTGTCGCGTCGGTTCTTGTACCTCTTTGCCCCATTGCATCCGGAATTTAAATTTTGAATTTACTTCCGCCTGCAGAATTTAATTTTCCTTTATTTGAAGAGGTGAGATCTTTTTTAATATGCCACGCGCGTCGTGGATCAAGTCTTTGGAATCGTTTTGATTTTTGTGAAGGAGAGTCGGGTATACAACCGAAGAAAGTATCTAAAGAATATATACAACGTTGTTGATCAATCATTCCAAAACTATCTTTCCAACTTTTATGACCATTACCCGGCCATACCCTTCTAGCAAAATTCGGGTCTATAGTTGCAGATTCATCATTTGCGAGAATTTCGTTAAAACAGATTGCTTCTACACCGTAAATAGAACCGAGAGTGGAGAGGACATGATTTTCGTCACGATAATCAACCATATTCGCGGCCAATTGCATTTGTTTTGATGCACTCGGTTCAAAGGGAGCATCAGCATTTGCTTTAATCAGTAATTTTCTACATTCACGGGCAGTAATGCAGTTAATATCACAAGGCATTTCATTCGGTAAAGTCGGTGAGCCGGGCATATCGCAAGAATATATAGTCGCCCGTTTCGGGATTTCATTTATTATCAAATTTTTAGTTTTCGACAATTTATTATTATTGCCAATCAATACGTTCACAAGTTCGGGCATACTGCTGAATTTTCTATCATCACCATTCAGATGCTGCGCTGAATATTCACGTGAATCATTTATGCCTTCGTTTTTTTCATCGATTATACCGTTAGCGTTATTATCAATCCCGTCT
>JAUVKG010000283.1 GCA_030596365.1 Chlamydiota bacterium
CCAGTTAATAGTTAATAGTTAAAAGTTAATAGTTAATAGTTAATAGTTAATAGTTAACAGTTAATAGTTAAAAGTTAATAGTTAATAGTTAATAGTTAAAAGTAATAGTTAAAAGTTAAAATACTTAGCAGAATAATTTAAAGCAAACACTTGGAAAATAAATTTGCTCGTAGTGCAAATTTCCTCCGAGTGCCTGTAACTTAACAATAACCGGCACGACATGCATGAACTTGCCTTGATGACTTCACTTGTTGACCGCGTGTGCGAAATTGCTAAGAACGAAAACGCTAAACGTGTAACGGACATTCATGTAAAACGCGGTGAACTTAGCGGTGTAATTCCGGAATCACTGGAATTTTGTTTCGATGTTTGTGTTGCGGATACAATTGCTGCAGACGCTAACTTTCACATTTGTGATATTGCTGCTAAATGGCGCTGTGATTCCTGTGAAAATATTATCTCAAAAGTCGAAGATTTAAGCGTTCCCATCTGCCCTGAATGCGGAAATTATAAACTGACTCTCATAGAAGGAAGAGAATTTCAGCTCGATTCAATTGAGATTGAATGAGAATATGAAGAAAATCAATAAACTCTGATGTTTGACACGACACCATTTACAGAATGGTGCTGATTAAATTCTACCAACTACGAACTACCAACTACGAACTACCAACTATTAACTATTAACTACCAACTCTTCTTCCTGATTGTTTTTATCGCAAGAATGAGTAAACCGATACCGAGCACAAACAGTAATGCTGTAGTTATTACTAACACACATTCTGTCATAAAGGCATACTCCAAAGCCTCAGTTTTTTGAATTTGGATTTGTTCGTAAATTTCTCTCGCGTCATTATAATTTTCAAAAAATGAAACCACAAGTGCTGATAATGTTACCATAAACATAAATATCATCGGCACTACTGTGTACCAGATGTTTCTGCCGGTGTGATATAGCCACATCGAAACGGCAAGCAAAGCGACAGCGGCGAGCAACTGATTAGCCGAGCCGAAAATAGGCCATATAGTTTTCCATTCGCCACTAAGTGCAAGCATTCCGCCTGCAATCACGCAGATTAAAGTTGCTGAATATCTGTCAATAGTTTTTTTCTTTTTGTCCGGTAAATTTTTCTCTTTAGATGTGAAAAGTTCCTGCAAACAAAACCGACATAAACGGGTTCCGGTGTCAAGCGTTGTTAATGCAAATGCTGAAACGGCAAGTGTGGCAAATATGTGACCGAGTTTAAACGGAATGTGAAAAGCAGAAAGACAGGATCCAATTCCTTGTGCGAAAACTTCAATAGGCCCTTTGGTTTGCAGCATTTGTAAGTATTCAGGTTTGCTGAGCTTAACTGCGGTAATTAAAGCAATTATAGCCAGAAGACCTTCAATCAACATTGCTCCGTAACCAACGGGTACGGCATCATTTTCCTGATTCAATTGCTTGGCAGTAGTTCCCGATGCAACTATGCTGTGAAATCCGGAGATCGCACCGCAAGCGACTGTAACGAACAACATAGGAAACAGAGTACCGATTTTCTCAACATTAAATTCTGTAAATACAGGTGTTTGAATTGTAGGATGAACAAAAATGATTCCAATAACACCAGAGGCAATTAAAGCGTAAAGCAGGAAGGAACTCAAGAAATCCCGAGGCTGTAATAAAATCCAAACAGGAGTTACAGAAGCTACGAAAATATAAACAAGAAGAATACAAACCCAAAAATTATTTGGTGAAAGAGAAATATTAATCCCGGGTATCAATAATCCGTCCTGAGGAATCGTAAACGGAAATTGTACACCCAGCCAAATACAAAAAAATAAAATTGGAACAAAAACAATTGTTGTCCATTTAAATGAAAATCTCAATTTGTTTATACATAAACTGAAAATTATCGCTAGAAGAATATATAAAAATGATGACGTCGCTGTAGCGGGAGCCGCAACAAACGTTTTAGCAACAACTGCCATAAAAACAGCAATTATGAGAATCAAAGTCGAAATACAAAAAATTAAAAATAATATCTTACCGCTGCGGCCAAGATATTTCTCAATTACTTCACCAATACTTCTACCGCTGTGTCTTATCGAAACAATGATAGAAGATAAATCATGAACCGCTCCGAGGAAAATTGAACCGAGAACTATCCAGATAAAAACAGGACCCCAGCCGTAAGCCACGGCAACAATTGGACCTATAATCGGTGCGGCGCCGGCAATGGAAGAAAAATGATGACCAAGCAGCACAGGCATTCGGGCAGAGCAGTAATCAACGCCGTCTGCCATAGTGTGAGCCGGTGTAGGTTTAGAATTATTGATTCCAAAGACTTTATATAATTTTTTTGCATAAAATCTGTATGCAAGAATAAAAAAAATCAAACCCGCGATAATTAAAAATGATGAATTCATTAAATAGTTAAAAGTTATTTATTATTTAACGGTATTGTAGGGGCAAACCCTTGTGGTTGCCCATATTAATTATCAGTTTTTTCAATCGACATTTTCTGTCGTTTTCATTCCACATTTGATTACAAAGACAGCAAAGACTTCAACGACTGCCCCAGTTAGTGCATCTCAAATAATAACATCCCCCTTAATCCCCCTTCAAAGGGGGAATCACCTGACACCTGCCCACGGATCACGGACCACGGATCACGGATCACGGATTACGGATCACGGATTACTTCTCCCCAAACACTTCCGCCGTAAAAATAAATAGTTCGGCGTCTTTATATGCGTTCATATCGAGCCCTGCTTTTAAACCGAGATGCTTCAGAAACGTTTCTCTGTCCCAACCTTGTTCTGTTGCAACCTGTGGCAGGAAAACGCCCTGCCGCCATCCTTTTTTCAGAATCACTCCATGCTTGCCGGCAATAACATCTTCCGGAGAATCAATCTTGCTTAAAGGACTCATAACTGAGACTTCAATGTCAATATCCTTTAATTCAGAAGATTGTACCGGTGGAAATCTCCGATCTTCGGTGGACGCATTACATGCATTTTCGCGAACCGTTTCGGCAAGCGGAGCAACACCTTCGATGTAGCCAATACATCCGCGCAATTGTCCTTTTTTGTGGAGAGTAACAAATGCACCTGCTTTTTCTTTTAATCGCGCAGTAAGATTGTAATTGGTCAAATCCGGTTTGCCTTTCCCTTCGACGTGCATTGTTAAAGTATCGCGTGCGATTTTCAACAAAGATTTTTTTTCCTCTTCTGTAAGGGGAGTTGCAACATTATTTTTTTGTTTCATTTTATCTTTACCATTTTTTGTTTTTGGAATTGTATAAAATTCCGCGGCAGCGTAGGAAACACTATGCTGATAATCATTTTCCATATCTCCAGATTTATAATAACATAATTTTTCGCCAATTGTGTTTTCAGGAACTGCGGCGGTAAGCACTGCGAAAACCCATTTTCCGCAGCAAGTTATGCCTGTTTTCCTGACATAATCAAAAATTCCGTTAGTATCTTTGGCGAGAATTAAATCAAGAAATCCTGTGTCAAGTTTTGTGATGCTTTCGGAAATATTGCTCTTAAATGGCATATAACCAAACGCGGAACCGTAATGCGTGAAATCACCGCTTGCGATAATTATGTCGTCCTGACCGACTTTTTCAGCGATGAGTTTTCCAATAGTAATTGCATCGTCCGGGCTAACGTCGCCGATTATCAGTGGCACAATTACAAAATTTGATAAAATTGTCTGCAAAAAGGGCAGTTGTATTTCTAATGAATGTTCACGAATGTGCGCCTGAGAAATATTTCCGATTAACGGACTTTTTTGTAATTCCAACACAACTTTCTTGTCAAGTGAAACAAATCCAAGTGGTGTTTCATACGCGTCAACATCTGCAATTGACGCACCTTTAAAAGCAACGTAGTGAGACGGCGCAAGAATAAACACACGGTTAATCTTTTTGCCTTCAAGCTGCTTGTAACTGTAAGCGGCGCATCTGCCTGAATAAGCATAACCGGCGTGTGGAACGATCAAAGCATTTACTTTTCTGTTTTTTGAAATGTTCTTTGCCTGATCGAGATAACGTTCCATTTCTTTCGATAATGCGGATTTATTTGCTGTGTACCAGCTCCCGGCTATTGCGGAACGCCGTATTTTCAATTGCTTGTCCATAGTTTTATCTCCCTGACATGCTGCACATAATAAAGCAAAGAAACAGCATGCCGCAATAGTTAATTTTGAAATATTCATGAGACCGAAAGGTTTAAGGTTTAAGGTTTAAGGTTTAAGGTTTAAGGTTTAGGGTTTAGGGTTTAGGGTTTAGGGTTTAGGGTTTAGGGTTTAGGGTTTAGGGTTTAGGGTTTAGGGTTTAGGGTTTAGGGTTTAGGGTTTAGGGTTTAGGGTTTAGGGTTTAGGGTTTA
>JAUVKG010000011.1 GCA_030596365.1 Chlamydiota bacterium
GTGTTCAAGATAGCCCGCGGAATTAAATGACGAACTTGGTCGATCACCGAAATGTTCTTTAAATTTCTCTTTTGAGCCGAGAAACAAAGTGCAGCAGTCGTGAGCTCTTGGAATCACGAGAGGAATTCCCGTAGATTTCAGTCCTGCTGTAGAATTTCCACACAATCCCAGGCATAAAGCGACAGCGTCGTATTTTTTATCCGACTCCCCTGCTGCATCGATTATTTTCTGAATAAACCCGCGAAAATAATCGGGATCGTTATGCGCGCCTTTTGGAGTAAACTCGACATCAATTGTGTGCGGAGAATTAGCCACACAGAGGCAAGCTTCTCTCGTGAACACTTCACAGGCTATTAATTTTATTACCATAATAATTTATATATTTTTTTATTTATAAAGAAGCCATCGCCATGTCGGTATAATTTTGATTTTATAATTGTCGATTTTTATTGTTTCAAACCGGTTCATAGTTAAAATATATCCAATGGAAATTTCCAGCGTCTTCATTGCTTCGATCAATCCCTTAATTTCTCTATTTCTATTATCTATATTAATATCATAGCATACTTGAATAAGGTCGATCTTATTTTTGATTTTGTCAACGGCAACGAAATCGGTTTCGCCTTGATTATTTCTAAAAAAGTACAAATCTTCGTATCTTCTTTTTAATTCAAGAAAGACAAGATTTTCCAATAATTTACCATAATTTTTAGAGAAGTTAAAAGTAATATTATTTCTCATACCATTATCAATAACAAAAAACTTTTTTTCGGCATTATATTGTCTTTTCAAAGAGAAGTCAAATTTAAGCAATTCAAATCCCAAATATGATTTTTCTAAATAAGAAATATATTCTTTCACTGTAGTTGCACTCTTAAACTTCAATGAATTTTTTAATTTGTTATAATTAAAATCCCCTGTGAAATTTGAAAATAAATAATGAGACAAAAATTTGAAGTCTTTTACCCTTTTAATATTATGCCGCGAAATTATATCCCGATAAAGAATATCTTCATAAGTCCTGCTTAAAAATTCCACGTCATTATATTTTAAAAATTCAGGCATCCCGCCATCACTTAAGTATTGATCAAAAGCGTTAACAATAACACTTTTGATTTTAGTTGTTATTTTATTTGTTTTTATATTATTGAACAATAAAAACTCTTTGAAAGAAAAAGGAAATAATTCTATTTTTTTGTAGCGACCCGTCAAATGCGTGCCGAGATCGTTGCTTAACATTTTGGCGTTAGAACCTGTTAAATAGATTTTGTAGCCTTGATCATGAATTCGTCTTACAACTCGTTCCCAGCTTCCAACATTTTGAATCTCATCAGCAAAAATAATTTTGGAATTGGAAAATTGTTGAAACACAGTCATCAAGTCGTCAAAGTTTTCAACGGAAAAATTAATTAAACGTTCATCATCAAAATTAACATAATTAAAATCATTATATTTTTCAGATATTTGCCGCATTAAAGTAGATTTTCCACATCTTCTTATGCCGGATATAACTATAATTTGTTTGCTTGTCAAACAATGCTTAATATCAACATCACGTTTAATTCCCGGTTTGGAATCAACGAACAGCTGTTTTTGTTCTCGAATAATTTCTTTTAGGATAGTAATATTCATAATTCGTTTTTGTGTTTATCAACATTGACAAAGTTGATATTTTAAATATATCAACATTAGTATTATACAAAATTTAGCTCTTTTTTGCAAATCAATTGTCGAAACGGAAAGTATTGCGGGATTAGCACCTTGTTTAACCGCGGAAAAATTAAAAATCTTAAAATCTAATTTTGTTAATCGCAAATGCGATTTAAATCAAATCATTAGCAAATAGTGTAATACTATTTCATATTATTATAGATTTCTACTTTTTTATATGATATACTGTTCACGTTTGATAAATTTATAGTGTCTTGAAAAACAAATAGGAGATTAAAAATGAATAAAGAAATTAAATTTACAGTCCGGATAAAGAAAAACATTATATTTTTATCACTTTTTTTCTTTGTCCTAATTATTGTTTCCTGCAGTACAACAGAAAAAAATCTTAAAAAAACCGGTGTTAAAAAACTTTTCAGCAGAGATCAACTCATAGATATGGGATATCCTTTTGGTAAGTATGGAAAAGATATACCACTGGGTGATCCTGATATTGAATGGAAACGAAGTAATCCAGATATTAAAGTTTTCGTGCCCACAGGTTCTGGTATTTATAATGGCGACAATGAGCATTTTTTTGTTTTTAAAGCTCCTAAAAGTGAGGGACTTCTTGCTTTATGGACACAAAGTTCAGTAGAAGGTCACGGAGATAATCATTTGGTTCTGGCAAGGAGTACTGATGCCAAAAACTGGTCAGCTCCGAAATATTTAGTAGGTTCGAAATACGGTATTGGTGGATTGCAGGCTAGTTGGGGTTTCCCAATCGTTTCTGAAAACGGTAGAATTTATATTTTATATACCAAAGAGATTGAGATCTTTGATAATAGCAGACAAGGAAGTGGTACCATGGGATGTATTTATTCCGATGACAATGGATTTAACTGGACAGAACCGGAAGAAATCAAAATCCCACGTTCAAAATACGACAATCCAAATAAAAAATATCCAAAGAATTGGATTGTATTTCAGAAACCAATTAAAGATAAAGAAGGAAAGTGGATAACCGGATATACGTTGATAACTTCAAAAAGTATAATGAAAAACGAAAAAAATTGGGTTAATACTGATTCCAGATGCTATTTCATGCGGTTTATGAACATAGATGAAAATCCTTCCCCTGAAGAAATACAGATAGAATGGTATCCAGAAAATGATCTTGGATTAGAAGTGGAAAATCCGGTATATCCTCACATGTCAGTAGCTCAGGAACCTGCTGTTGTTTTGTTGCCCGATGGAAGGTTGTTTACGGTTATGCGAAATATGACAGGTTATATTTATTATTCGGTTTCATCTGATAATGGTAAAACATGGAACGTTCCGAAGATGCTTAAATATTCTGATAATGGCGAAGGAGTCCAACACCCGATGTCGCCCTGTCCGTTATTCAAAATGGATGATGGAAAATTTATTCTTATTTTTCATAATAATACAGGAGAAAGGCTTGGCTATAATCAGGCAGACATGAAATGGAAAATTAATGTTGCAAATATCGTCAGAAACCCAACTTTTTATACAGTTGGAGAATATAGGGAAGACGCTGAACAACCTATATGGTTCAATAAACCGGTAGAATTTCTAAATACGCAAGATATTGCCGTTCCGCCCAAAAAGTCTGCTGAAATCGGAACATACCCGAGTATTACAGAGTATCAAGGAAAAAGTATTCTATGGTATCCTGATAGAAAAAGATACTTGCTGGGGAAATATCTGGATTAAAATGAGCAAAATCATCGATGTCTTTTCTTGTGCCGGGTTTTGTAGAAGGACATATCCACGTTGAAAGCACTCTCCTTACAATTCCTGAATTTCTTAAACGCGCGGAGCTTGCTGAAAAATACAAAAAAATTGCCGATGGACATTCACCCGGACTGACAGGCAAAATGCTAAACGCATATATTCTTGCAGGTGCGCAAACTGATCATGAATGTACAACCGCGCAAGAGGCAAAAGAAAAATTGAAACATGGGATGCATGTTCATATTCGCGAAGGAAGCACCGAACATAATTTACTTGAATTGATAAAAATTGTTTATAAAAAAGGAGTTTTGAAATGAAAAAAATCAAAAAAACAACCATAATATTACTTACATTAATATGTGTAATGAATTGTATTGGTAAGAAAGTTGAAATAACATCTGATGAAATTAATATATCGAATATTCCGAAAAAATTTATTTGTACAAAAAATATTGAAAGTCCCAAAAATAATAATATCACAAATTTATTTTACAATTTTGTTGATTTTGTTAATAATGAAAGAGGTATAATAGAATATTGGCTTAATAATAACATATTAAAACCATCTTGTTATAATAAAAAAGGGCAATATACCGCTATTATTTATATTAAAGACAAAAATGAAGAATATGGTTTTGGTCTAAATGTTAAAAATGATAAAATTATTAATTTTAAACAAATAAAGAAAATTGTATATAACAATAAATTAAAAAAAGATAAATCTTTATCTTATAGGATAAGATTTTATGATAATAATATAATAGGTCAATTTTCCTATGGTTATATGGGAAATAAAAAATTAATAAATTGTTACACAAATGGTAATTTGGCATATTTTAGTCTTGCTTTAAGCAATAAATATTATAGTGTAAATTGGGATGAGAATGGAAATATTGTTGATGAAAAAATTAAATTTAAGAATTGGGCAAGAGAACGAATGTTAGCAGAAAAAAGAACTGCTGAATATAAGAAACAAAGTGATGAAAGCAGAGCAAAAAGTTTTAAGTAATAAATATATAAATTGTTTTTTAGAATTAAAAAAAGTAAAAAAACAAATTATAAAGGAAGAGAAAGAAAAATAATTTTATAAATTTTAAAAATTAACCGGCCGGAGTTTTTTCATAAGAATAGCTCCGGCTTTTTTGAAAAAAGAAAGATTGGTCGGGGTCAGGTGTTGAAAATAATCGGGATCGTTATGCGCACCTTTAGGTGTAAACTCGACATCTATTGTATGCGGAGAATTTGCCACACAGAGGCAAGCTTCTCTTGTAAAGACTTCACAGGCTATCAATTTTATTATCATAATAATTTTTATTTTTTCAAATCAAAATTGGTGAAATTTTAAAAAATCATGTTTCCCCCATGAAGACACGCTAAAGCGTGGACTCCAACAAGAATTAATTACTTTCAGGTTTTACCATCCCAAATGAAAGCACAAGTAAAGCCGGAATTACAATTCCGATAATGTGAAAATCAAAATCTACAAGACAATGTAATACAAATCCCGTTCCCGCGGCGATACACGAAACAGTTATCCAATCAAAGTTTTGTGAATTAATTTGTAATTTCCAGCCAACAATTATCGGGAGTAGTAACGCAATAAGAATTCCTGTCAAGCCGGTAATTCCATAATCAGTCCAAACATTTATAAAAGCATTGTGTGCTAATCGTGTTGCCTCGGCTTCCGGTCTTTTATAAGCGCCGTAATTCCTTGTAAAGCCGTCAGTCCCCCACCCTTTCCAGGGATTTGCAACGATCATTTTAGCGGCAGCTTTCCAATAATCTCCTCTTGCTGCGCCGGTGGCTTTTAATCGGCCTGTCAGTCCTGCTCCATAGCCCCAGAAAAGCATACCTCCCGCACAAATGGTTAGCGCAACAGCGATGCTTATAAAATTCTTTTTTGAAATACGTCCCGCGCGTTTAGCCAACCAGAATATTGAAATGAGAGCTAAAGCGGCAATAACAATAGAAGCTTTTGATCTCGAGAGTAACATTGCAACAGCGCCACCGAAAAAAGAGATTGCGGCAATTAATCTTACGATTTTTTCTTTAGAGCTTTTATACATTGCGACACAAACCGGCAGCAGAATTATTAAAAATCCTCCGAGAGCGTTTGGATAAATGAAAGTGGCGAACACTCTGTTGCCCGCAAGTTTTCTAACTCGAAGCCAGGCATAATCGCTTTTAGAAACACTTAACAGATGATTAGTGTATGAATTAAAATTATCGAAGCCGGCTTCTTTTGCCGCGAATTGCCGCATATCTTCCAGGCCGCCATTATATTGAGACCAGGCGCTTATACTAACAATTAATCCGGCGGTTAACATAGCCAACAAAGCGATTCTTTTTTTCTCCAGAGAATTATAAAGAATATTTGCAGATACAAACCATACGCCATAAGTAAGAAACTGAAATTTTATGTTATTGTTTTTCCATTCCGGCGGAAGATGTTTATCGGCGATCAAAATTCCAAGTATTAATACTGCCCAACCAAGCATTGCGAAAAGAACGCTTTCTTTTTTGAATAAATCTGCTCCTGACAAGATTGCCGTAATAATAGCGAAAACACCAATCACTCCCAAAGCAACATAAGCGAAAGAATTAGGATAAGAGAAGAACAACCATTCACCGAGAATTTTTGGTGGTGGAATAGGAACACCTGATTCCGCGAGACCGAATTTCAGGGGTACCGCAAAGATAAAAAGTGTAGCTAAAGTTATGCCGAAAAGAGAAATAATTTCGTTAGTTTTTTTCATTAGAATTCATCGTAAGAATTAATGGGATAAAAAAAGAACCACCCCGGCCATTGGCCACCCCTTCCCGAGGTGAATACTCGGGATGTACCACATTGGTAAGGAGGGGAACTTGTTTTTGATTATATTTCCTCCCATAAAATATCATTAGCAAGAAAAACAGGGCCTTCTTTGCAAACCCGTTCCATTCCACGAACAGTAGGAACAACGCAGCCCATGCACACGCCTATTCCGCAACCCATATAAGCTTCAAGTGATGCATAAACCGGAGTGTCTATCACCGCGCCCATTTTTGCAATTGCAGCAAGCATAGGTTTTGGGCCGCAAGTATAAATGATTGATTTTTTTGTATCAAGAACTTTTTTTAGTTCAGGAATCACAGTACCTTTGCTTCCTTTACTACCGTCATCAGTAGTCAAAATAACTTCTACATTTCCAAGCGCTTTCAACTCGTCTTCAAGAACAATATCATTTTTTGTTCCCGCGCCAATAATGACTGTAAAATGTGTATTGGAATAATATTTTGCCATAAAATACAGAGGTGGAATTCCTACTCCCCCGCCGACAAGAATTGCTTCCATTTCAGGTTTAGGAAAACCATTTCCACACGGACCGATAATTTTAATTTTATCACCCGGCATGAATTCAGAGATTGCTTTAGTTCCAATACCAACATTTTTTATAACAATCGACATTTCGTCCACGAGCACATCACTTTGCGAGTCTCGGGACAAGTGTAGATTGTTAGAAACATCGGAGATGCTTATAGGTTTATTCAAAAGAGTAGCTCCGCCGGTGGGAATTTCGATAAACTGTCCCGGAATCGCATCAGCTGTTATTTTGCCTGCCTGGAAAGAGATTTGGAAATTTTCACCCGAGAGATTTTTCACGGATAGGATTTTTGTATTAATAATTTTCATAATTTTTTGACACTAATTTCACGAATTGTCACTAATTTAATTTTTATATTTGCTTTTTCAAAAAACAATTTTTGGTCTTTAAGATTTATGTTTAATTTTTGTATTTAATAATTTTGCTGTTAATTATTTTGCAGAATGATTTACAGCAGAATAATTTAATTATAAGTTTTTTTATTTTATTATATTCATTCGTGAAAATTCGTGAAATTAGTGTCTAATATTTTTTCATAAGACTTCGAGTAATTTATCTACATCAAAATGTTTGCTGTAAACCTGCTGCACCATTTTAATTTTATCGGTTTCCTCAGGTTTTATTTTTACCATCATATCATGAATTTTTGACGCAACAGTGTATGTATCCAATTTTGATAAAAGAACAGGTATGTTAGTCTTTTGAATAACCCTTAACACACTCTTTCTTGGACGCACACCACCGGTAAGAACCAGTCCGGAAATATTATCACTCGTTGTAGATGCGAGAGAAACAGCTGTCAAAACAAGGTCGTCCCGGTCTCCGGGAGTAATAACGAGCGAGCCTTTTTTAAAATAATGAAGAGCATGATGCGGCGTCATCGCGCCGATAATTATTTCATGGATTTTACTATTGATATGTTTTTCACCATTAAGAAGTTCGCAATCTATCGTATCAAAAACGTGCCGAATTGTCGGCCATAACAACTGAGGTCTTTGTGGAATAACTGCAAGCAGGGGCAATCCGATTCTTTTCAAAGCGCGAGTCATGTAAGTATTAACCTGATCAAGTTTATCTGGTCTTACTTTATTAATAATGACCCCTGCCACTCTAACTTTATGTTTATCAAAGACGGCTTTATTCAAAGAGATTTCGTCAAATGGTTTTCCAATTCCACCGCAAGCCACAATAATCGCCGGAGCGTTACACATAGACGCAACCTTTCCGTTATCGAGATCGAACACGGCGCCAACGCCTGCGTGTCCGGTACCTTCAATTAAGACGATATCTTTATTTTCAGCAACGTTATCAAAAGCATTACAAATATTTTTTGCAAGAATATCCGGTGTTGGATTATCAATATATCTGCGTGTAAATTGTCTGTCAACAGCGAGCGGACTCATATCACTAAATTCATTTTCGCAGTTATACGCCTCGCGCATAAGTACAGCATCTGCATCGATTCTATGACCATCGATTTCAACGTAACGTTGCCCAACGGGTTTAATAAAACCCAACCGTTTAAATTTAGAAGCGAGTATACCCATAAGGCCGATGCTTGCAGTAGTTTTGCCATCGTTTTGTCTTGTCGCGGCGACATAAATTCTTGGAGTATCAAAGTTGTTACATTTCATTTTAAATACCGGAGTTAGAATTAACAAAATAATTAAAAATGTATATTATTATACTAAATTTGCGTATAATTTTGAATATCAGAGTGTTTTTGCTATAATATATATTGTGTAACAATGAAAATATAACAAATCACTGTAAAAACCACAGGACAAACATATGCAAAATGAATATGCAGAATTAACTATTAGCGGTCAAACTTACAAATTTCCAATCATAACCGGAACAGAAGGTGAAAAAGCCATTGACATCTCCGGATTACGCAAAAATACAGGATACATAACTATCGATCCTAGTTTTATGAATACCGGTTCCTGCTATAGCCGGGTAACATATATTGACGGTGAGAAAGGTATTCTTCGTTATCGTGGAATTCCGATAGAACAAGTTGTAGAAAAGCTTTCGTTTGTAGAAACAGCCTATCTTCTTGTGCACGATGAGGTGCCCACGCATAAGCAGCGAAAAAATTATTCACGGCTGTTAACAGAGAATTCGCTTCTTCATGAGGACATGCGTCATTTTTTTGACGGATTTCCCCGTGGTGCACATCCGATGCATACAATGGCAGCAATGGTAACTGCGCTTTCAACATTTTATCCTAATGTTGATTCGCTTTCATTAAAAGAAGATATAGATAAGACAACGACACGTCTGATTTCTACATTCAGAACGATAGCCGCATTTGCATATAAGAAATCAAAGGGTCAACCTGTAGTTTATCCCCGTCATGATCTATCATATTGCGCCAACTTTTTGAATATGATGTTTGATTCTCCTGTAAAGCCTTATGAAATGGATCCTGAGATTGTAGCTATGATGAATAAGCTTCTTATTCTTCACGCTGATCATGAGCAGAATTGTTCAACAACAGCTGTTCGTGTAATTGGCAGTGCTCAAGTGAATTTATACGCGACGATTTCTGCAGGTATTAACGCACTTTCCGGTCCGTTGCATGGCGGTGCGAATCAAGCAGTACTTGACATGTTGAGAAAAATACAACGCAAGAAAGGCGGTATTGATCTTTTCTTAGATAAAGCAAAAGATAAAAACGACCCGTTTAGACTAATGGGCTTCGGTCACAGAGTATATAAAACTTTCGATCCACGTGCAAAGATTATTAAAAAAGATTGTCGTAGAATTCTTGAAAAGCTCGGTAAAAAAGATCCGTTACTCAAAGTCGCTATGGAACTTGAAGATCGTGTTCTTCAAGATGATTATTTCGTGTCACGTAAACTTTACGCAAATGTAGACTTTTATAGCGGTATAATTTATCGCGCAATCGGAATCCCGGAAAATATGTTCACTGTTATGTTCGCTCTCGGCAGATTACCGGGATGGATTGCCCAATGGCAGGAAATGATTAGAAGCGATGACAGAAAGATTGCACGACCGCGCCAGCTTTACGTCGGTAAAAATTTGCGTGATTGTCCGGAGCCTCCGGAACTTAGCGGCATTTCCCACAATTTTTAATCGAGAGAGTTTATCGTTCGGAGCACTAATTGAGAGGCTGCTCGAAAAGGTTAATGTCCCGTCAACCTTGTGTCGGTGAACATAAAAATTGCGCGAAAACCATTGTGAATACTGAACAGTCAGGTGTATACTCAGTTTTTCCCGCGACAAAAATTAAAATCCCCCTGAATCCCACTCCCGATGGAATAACCGGGATGTTCCACTTTAAGAAAGGGGGAATTGTTTTAGCATATTTTCAGGATTCCGGGATATTCCAACCCTTTTCGAGCAGCCTATAATTATTCGTCGAAACCGGATTTTATGACTTATATGTCTTATTTATGAAAAATTTTATCGCTCCTTTAACGATTGGAAATATTAAAATTGTTCCGAATATCGCTATAGCTCCTATGGCAGGTTACACTGATCTTGCCTACAGGCGAATAGTCAGAGAAATTGGTGGAGCGGGAATTTTATATACTGAACTCGTAAGTTGTCACGCCCTTATTCACTGCGGCAAAAAAACTCTCGCTCTTGTTGCTACAACACCGGACGAACATCCTCTCGGAATGCAGATTTTCGGTTCTGATCCTGCAATTATGGCAGCAAGCGCTTCAATTCTCGAAGATTTTGGCGCCGATTTCATCGACATTAATATGGGATGCCCTGTCTCAAAAGTTGTGAAAACAGGTGGCGGGGCCGTTCTGATGACCGATCCGGAAGCCGCCTCAAAGATTGTCGCATCCTGTATCAAAGCTGTTTCAATACCAATCACAGTTAAAATTCGTGCTGGATGGGATGATTCTTCCCGTAACGCGCCTGATTTTGCAAAACGCATGGCTGACAGTGGTGCGGCGGTAATTGCTGTTCACGGACGAACTCGTGCCCAGGGATACGCCGGCAAAGCCGATAGAAGCATCATCAAACAAGTTGTTGAAAGTGTTAATATTCCTGTAATTGCTAACGGAGATATTGTTGATGGTCATTCCGCGATAGATATGTTTGAAAAAACCGGTTGCGCGGGAATAATGATTGGCAGAGCCGCGATGGGAGCACCATGGATTTACAAAAAAATCTATGAATTTCTTAAATCCGGTAAAAATATTCCCGATCCCTCATCTGCCGAACGCGGCGCACTTGCATGGAAACATTTTAATTATTTAAAAGAGCTTTACGGTGAATACATTGCATGCCTGCATATCAGACGAATTTCGTGCAGTTATTCAAGAGGGTTGCCCGGCGTAAAAGAATTTCGTCGAAAGGCAGTTCGAGTAGAATCATCTGAACAGGTTTATGAAGTATTGAATGAGTATTTCGGTTTTGACGTTTGACGTTTGACGTTGGACGTTTGACGCTGGATACTGGATACTGGATACTGGATACTGGATACTGGATACTGGATACTGGATGCTGGATACTGGATACTGGATACTGGATGCTGGATACTGGATGCTGGATACTGGGTGCTGGATATTAAACTCCCCTCCTTACCAAGGAGGGGTGGCACGAAGTGCCGGGGTGGTTCTTTGACCTTTGACCTTTGACCTTTAGACCTTTAGACCTTTAAACCTTAAAACCTTTGCAACTGATTTTATGTCCGACATATTTTTCTACGAAGCATTTGAGGAAGAAGCGGAAGCGCTAAAGCGTTATCTTCCCAAAAATATAAGCGCTGATTTTTCTTGGAAAACCATTCAGGAAATCGATCATGAAAACCCTCCCGCAAAAATTATCAGCATAAGAACTCAATCAGCAATTCCTGTCGGTTGGTCGGATAAACTTGACGCAATAATAACTCGCAGCACAGGCTACGACCACATTACCGATTATATTAAACTTACCGGTTCAAAACTTTCAGCAGGTTATTTGCCATTATACTGCAATCGCTCGGTTGCGGAACAAGCATTACTGCTTATTCTTGGCCTTTCAAGAAAATTGACAACACAAATTGAGAAGTTCAAATCTTTTCATCGTGATGGATTAACAGGCCTGGAAATTTCAGGGAAAAATATCGCAATTGTTGGCGTAGGAAATATCGGTTACGAAATGGTCAAAATAGCCCGCGGGTTAGATATGAATGTTCTTGCAATTGACATTGTCAAAAAATATGATGATGTAGATTATTTTTCGCCGGAAGAAGCCATTGAAAAAGCTGATATAATTGTTTGCGCAATGAATTTAACTTCCGACAACATTAATTACTTTAATTATGATATTTTAAAAAAAGCAAAAAAAGGAGCTTTATTTATTAACATTGCCCGCGGAGAATTTTCGTCAGCTGTGGGCTTGTTAAAACTCATTGAAGAAAATCATCTTGGCGGTGTAGCACTTGACGTTTACAACAACGAAAAACTTCTTGCCATTGCTTTAAGAGAAAATAAAATTAATGAAGTGATGGATAAAGAAGCAAAAGCGATTCTTGCACTTGCAGAAAAGTCGAATGTAATTTTAACTCCACACAACGCTTTCAACACAAAAGAATCTGTCGAAAGAAAATCAGAACAAGCAATTGAGCAGCTGATTAATTATAAGTCTACAGGTGAATTCAAGTGGGCGGTTAATCCGTAATCCGTAATCCGTAATCCGTAATCCGTAAGCCGTAATCCGTAAGCCGTAAGCCGTAAGCCGTAAGCTGTAAGCCGTAAGCCGTAAGCCGTAAGCCGTAATTCGTGATCGGTATTAATTCCCCTCTCGAGATCTCGGAACCCGCGTATGCTGGGTGAGGTGCCCGCAGGGCGGGGTGTGTTATTTTGACATGACCATGATAATTTAATAATTAAACCTTAAAAACGCAGTTGAAATGATAATAAGTTCGCAATCTCCGATAAACAGGTGGATTACGCTATTTCTCCCTTTAACCCAATGGGTTAGAGAATTCTAAAAAGCAACTTAATGAAAATAAAACGAATTTGAGAAAATATGATAATTCATTTTTTTATTTTGACAGAATCATGATCGACAGAATCATTTATAAAAGGAAATAAACCTGTATAAAATTAAATTAGTCAAAATAATTGAAACCAAATTAATATTAAAAAAATGATTCTGTCGACCATAATTCTGTCGCCAAAGATTTTTTCAACCAATATCGTAATTATTGAAAAATACGTAAATTCTACTGCGTTATTTAGATTAAACAATTTGGTAATTTTTAATTCCACAATTCTGCAATTAATCAATCTTTCATTTTATCCCCTGCTCTTCTGTAGCCGTTCTCGTTGAGGGCGGTTTCTTATATGGTTAAAAAATTAAAAGTCTTTTGATTCCGGTAAGTTTTCTATACTTTTTTTATAATCTACAGATGTTTGTTGTGTTAATTCCTTTTTTATTGTATCGTATTTGAGTTTTAGTTCTTGTTTCCATTGCATATATCTTAACTGTAATACAATTAACATTAATGCCAGAAATAAACTACCGCATAAAACAAGAATAGTTCTCTGACCTCTTTTGTTTTTATTGAGTGCTATTATCAAAAATGTAAATGCCAATATTGGATACAATAAATTCAAATAATAATTCCCGGCATATTTCAAAAAAACATCCGATTTATGTTCCGGCAATAAATTAGTTGTATCTTTTTGATACCAAATCACTTTCATCAACGGTTTATTTTCTTTCCCGATCAATTCAGGTTTTGTTCTTCTAAGTTCTGACAAATACAATTTTCTTTCAAAAATTTGTGGCCAATCTGTATAGCATGTAATAGTATTTTCATACAATATAACGAGCACTAATATTAATAATACTATGGCAGCTATTCTAATCAGTTGTTTTTTTGCAATTATTAAAACAAATAAACCGATAAAAATTGAAAGTAAGTGAAGCGAATTCAAGGCACACAAGCAAAAAGGAGTGAAAAATATAGGTACAACAGCACCCATAAAGATAAAAACAATAAGTACAACATCAATGACGTTTATTTTTTTCATATTTAAATTTTTTAACATTTACGTAAAATATTATATAATATTCCGTTTGTATGTACAAGTTATTTGCTGTTATCTATTGTTTAAATTCATTTTATTATTCCGTGTAGAAGTTTATCCGGCGTTTGACGGATGTATTTCGTGGTAAAAGGATTTAGTGAAAATTAGTGTCCGGCATGCGCCGGACGCTACGCGCAACGAAGTAATATGCACTTATGTTGAATCTAAAATAATTTAAATCCCCCTTGCCCACTCCTGATGGAATAATCGGGATGTTCCACTTTATGTAAAGGGGGAATAAATCCGAAATCATAAATCCACCCGGCATGCGCCGGGCGCTACGCGAAATTTAAAATCTAAAATCACAGCCCCCCTATAAACAAAGGCGTCAGCGGATTTTTTTTTTGTAAGTCGCCTTGTTATGGTGTTTTATATATAACGGTTATTTTTTCCCTATAAATACAATGTTAATTCTATGTTAATTTTCTGTTTTATCCATAAATACTGTTGATTCGTTTTTTAACTATTTAATGTAAACGTTCAATTCAACATTGAGTTTGCAAAACTGAAAAAAATCTGTTATCATTTACTCACAACATTATGTGTTTAAGTGCATCTTAAATACTACAACTTGTATACTATTTTTAAAAATTTACTATATTTTGAATTTATAAATGAATAACGATAACCAAAATGATATCAGTTCCCAGATTTGGAACATGAAATACAGATATCACGCTAAAGACGGTTCACCTATTGACCAAACCGTTGAAGACACATGGCGACGTGTTGCGCGTGGATTATCTATTTTTGAACGTGACAGAGACCGTTGGGAAAAAGATTTTTTTGAATGTCTTAAAGATTTCAAGTTTCTTCCCGGGGGAAGAATTACAGCGAACGCGGGCACCGGAAGAAAACAAGTTACAATGTTTAACTGTTATGTCCTCAACAAAATAGAAGACTCTCTTGAAGGAATTTTTGCTACTATTCACAATGCCGCAATGACTCAAAAGCAAGGTGGTGGAATAGGAATGAATTTTTCTACCATTCGTCCAAAAGGTTCATATATTAAAGGCGTTCAAGCCCACGCTTCCGGTCCGATAAGTTATATGCATGTTTTTGACGCGACATGTAAAACGATTATGAGCGCCGGTCAACGGCGGGGCGCGCAAATGGGAGTTCTTTCATGTTCACACCCTGACATTGAAGAATTTATAGACGCCAAACGCGATGGAAAAAGTCTTAAAATGTTTAATCTTTCCATTGCAATTACAAACGATTTTGTTGAAGCGGTAAAAGAAGATAAAAATTGGGACCTAATTTTTGATGGTACAATTTATAAAACAGTTAGAGCGCGCGACCTGTGGGACAAAATCATGCGTTCGACTTATGATTACGCAGAGCCGGGATTTATTTTAATTGATCGTATCAACGAACTTAACAATCTTAATTACTGCGAAGATATCAGAGCCACAAATCCTTGTGGTGAGCAGCCACTCCCTCCTTTTGGAGCTTGTTTACTTGGTTCTGTCAACCTGACACGCTTTGTTAAAAATCCTTTTGAAAATAATGCCACAATCGATTTCGATGACATCACCAAAACTGTCACTACAGCAGTAAGAATGCTTGACAACACAGTTGATATATCAAATTATCCTCTTAATTCTCAGCGGGATGAAGCTTTAAGCAAGCGCCGCATGGGAATTGGTATTACGGGTTTGGCAGACGCGCTTATTTTTATGCAAGCAAGATATGGCACATCTGATTCAACAGCAATAGCGGCAAAAATAATGAAAACGATTTGTCATGCTGCTTACCGCGCCTCAATTGAACTTGCAAAAGAAAAAGGGGCATTTCAACTACTTGACAGAGAGAAATTTATTAATTCCAAGTTTGTTTCTCAATTACCGAAAGATATTCGTGAAGGAATTATTAAACACGGCATAAGAAATTCGCATCTTACATCTATAGCGCCTACCGGCACGATTTCTCTTTACGCCGGTAATGTATCAAGCGGACTCGAACCTGTCTTTGCCCTTTCGTACACCAGAAAAGTCAGAACAGGCGATGAAAGCGAGACAATAGAGCAGGAAGTTTGTGATTACGCGTACAAAAGATACAAAGAAATTTCCGGAAATTCCGATGCTAGTTCATTACCTGATTATTTTGCTACTACTGATACTGTTACTCCAAAAGAACACGTTGATATGCAAGCAGCACTTCAGCCTTACATTGACAGTTCAATTTCAAAAACTATAAATGTTCCGACAGATCTCTCATTTGATAAGTTCAAAGATATTTATATGTATGCCTATGACAGTAATCTGAAAGGCTGCACGACTTTCCGTCCGAACGAAAAGATGCAAGGAATTTTGGTACGTAAAGAAGATAAGAAGGAAGAAGAAACTAAACTTGATAATTATGATAATGAATATATCTGCACACGTCCAATAGAACTCAGGGGTAAGACTTATAAAATCAAAACCCCACTCACCGCGCAGAGTTTATTCATTACAATTAATGATATTATAGAACCGGATGGAAAAATCCGTCCTTTTGAAATTTTTATCAACAGTAAAAATCTTCAGCATTTCAGTTGGATGGTGGCGATTACGCGCTTGATTTCAGCTGTTTTCAGAAGAACAAGTGACCCGTCATTTCTCGTTGAAGAGATGAAATGTATTTTTGATCCTAATGGCGGATATTTCAAAAAAGGGCATTATGTACCTTCGCTTGCCGCGGAAATAGGAGAAGTGATTCAGGAGCATCTTATTTCCATTGGAATTGTAGAAAAGAAGGAAGATAACTCTTCTGAAAACACTCCTGCCGAAAATTCCGTTTCGATTTCTGCCAAAGAATCTATGCCTGTTTAGATAACGTCGCGCGATGAATTCCCGGCAAACTTAATAAAAAAAGCCCGATGAAAAATTCATCGGGCATTTTTTGTCGAATAATAAAATCCCCCTTAAGTCCCACTCCCGATGGAATAACCGGGATGTTCCACTTTAAAAAAGGGGGAATATTTTATCAATGAGCGGGGTACCATGCACACTTTTCAAACTTGACTTCGATGTAGATTTACTGTATATTAATTGTAGAATAAAGTGATAATAGTAAATCCTACTGAGTTTCTACAATTCATAATCTCTGCAAAATTATTCCCTGAAAGGGATTTTTATGATAGCCCGGGGTCGCACGATAGTGCCACCCCGGGTTTGGATATCCAAACATTATCCGCGACAAAAACTCATCGGCACGGTCGCGGAATACGGTTGGCGCACGTTCCACAGGGTAGCGCTTTCACGCAGCCCTGTGCTATATTCTTTTTGCCTTTCAGGCAAACTTTTGAGATAATCCTTTTTCAAGCGCTATTTAATTAGTGTTTGATCTTATATTTGAACTCTTTCATTGCACAGTAGAGTACGGGAACAATAAGCATTGTTATTATGCTTATTGTCATCCCGCCGAAAGAAGGGATTGCCATTGGTACCATTATTTCCGCGCCGCGGCCTACAGAAGTCAGAACAGGTATCAAGGCAAGAATTGTAGTAGCAGTAGTCATAAGACAAGGTCGCGCGCGGCGGTGTCCCGCCATAATTGTGGCTTCACGTATTTTTTGAATTGAGGAAAGCTTTCCTTCATTAAATTTCTCGTTAAGATAAGTCGCCATAATAACGCCATCATCTGATGCAATACCAAAGAGAGCAAGAAAGCCGACCCAGATAGCGACGCTTAAATTTATTGGATGGATTTGAAAGAGTTCACGCATATTTGTACCGAGAACCGAGAAATTCAGGAACCAGGGTTGACCATAAAGCCATATCATAATAAATCCGCCTGCCCAAGCGACAATAATGCCTGAGAAAACCAGTGAAGTGGTCCACGTGGATTTAAACTGCAAATAAATTATGATAAAGATTACAAAAAGAGCGAGAGGTAAAATAACCGACAGTTTTTTTCTCGCGCGAATCTGTGATTTATAACTCCCCTCAAAAGTATAACTAACACCTGCCGGAATAATTAGTTCCCCGGATTCGATTTTATCATCGAGGTATTTTTGAGCTTGTTCAACGACATTCACTTCCGCAAAGCCTTTTTTCTTATCAAAAAGTACATAGCCGATTAAAAAAGTGTTTTCACTTTTTATTGATTGAGGTCCACGGATATAATTTATTGTCGCAAGTTGTTTAATAGGTATTTGTGCTCCGC
>JAUVKG010000322.1 GCA_030596365.1 Chlamydiota bacterium
ATATATTATACATTATAAGCGATTTTTTTGCTGAGCTAAAAGGGCTCAATGCTTTTTTTATTGACAGAATCATGGTCGACAGAATCATTTTTTTAATACAGAGAAGATTTTTAATCTTAAAATAGACGTTGCGTGTAGCTCCTGCTGAGCGAACAAGGAAATACATATATACGTGAAATAAACATTTGCAAATTCGCGGACGGGCATCCCGAGACCCGCTTGCGGCGTGCTCGGGACGCGACGTAAATAAAAAATCCATTGAGCTATTTATATTATTGAAATTCCTGTTTTTTTTTGATATAATTTTGAAAACAACTGACAAACCTAAATAAACTAACAAACCTTATACTACAATGACAACACGAGAAAAATATTTAGAAGTAATGGATTTTAAACAAGTGAAAGATTTTCCTTTCACTGAATTTATGGGTTTTTGGCCGGAAACAATAGATGCCTGGGAAAATATTGTTCCAAAGAACGAGGATATATTTGAACATTTCGGGATTTTTGATATCCATAAAGTTCCAATAGATTTCAATTTTGTTCCTGCGTTTAAGCGCGAGATTTTAGAAGAAACAGATGAATGGATTCTTGTTCGCGATGAACAGAACTGTTTGAAGAAAGAGTTCAAAAATTCATCAGCAATGCCGCATTATCTTGAATTCCCGATAAAAAGCCGGGAAGATTTTTATCAAATTAAAGAAAGAATGGATCCCTACAGTCCGGAAAGATATCCAGCGAACTGGGATGAACTTGTAAAAGAGTATAAGAATCGGGATTATCCGTTAGAATTATTTATTCGGGGACCTTTTGCATTTGGGAGAGATTTCATTGAATTCAATCAGTATATGATGCTTTTTTATGATGATAAGGAGTTAGTAGCCGAAATGTATGAATTTCAGGTTGATTTTATGATGAAATTATGGGAGAAAGCGCTAAATGAAATCGATGTTGATATGGTGTATATTGGTGAAGACATGGCATATAAAAATGGACCGATGATTTCCAAGGAATTTTTCGAAGAGCTTATTTTTCCACAGTACAAAAAACTTACGAGTTACTTAAAAAGTTTTGGAGTAAAAAATATTTTCCTTGATTCAGATGGGAATATTGAGGTTATTCTCCCACTGATTGTCGAAAGCGGAATAGACGGTATTTTGCCGCTTGAAAATGCAGCCGGAATGGATCCTTTAAAAATCAGAGAGCAGTTTCCTAAACTGAAAATGATAGGCGGACTTGATAAACTTAAAATTGCTAAAGGGGGTGAAGCGCTGGAAAAGGAAGTACAAAAAGCGAAACTTTTATGTGCACAGGGGGGATATTTACCGAGTTTTGACCATTCTGTCCCGCCGATATTATCTTATGATGATTATAGCAAGTATTTAGGAAGGTTAAGAGAAGAGATTTAGAATTTCTGACTCATACAAAACGAATATGATTTCCAAACGTCTAATTAAGTGCTACTCGAAAAGGGAAATGTCCCGCCGACCTTGTGTCGGTGGACATAAAGATTGTAAGGAATCCATTGTGACACCGAATAATTAAATGTATGCTTAGTTTTTTCCGCGACAAAAATTCATCGGCACGGTCGGGGGGGAAATTTGGCAAAAGCATCGTTTTTTATCCAATTTTTAATATCCACCGGTACAAGACCGGTGGGATAATTAAGTCGAATAAATCATTCACCAGTTCTAAATTTCTTTTTTATTTTCACGAAGAAAAATGAAAAAGAAATTTCCAATGATAAATAATAAATAGCACGGTTCGGGTATAGAGTCTGAAAAATCTGCTGTTAACGGACCGTAGTTTCCATCTGTATCACTCCCTCTTATAAATATCAGTTTGGTATCAGGATTAAATTCATTAATTAAAACATTAGCACTGACAATTTCTATCGGCGAATCAAAATCTCCATCGTCAGATTCCATTTGATAAACAATCGAATTTGAAACCCAATTCGGGTAACCGATAAACAGTTCCGCACCAAAAATATTTGTATTGCCATTATGTGTGTCATTTATTTTAGCGCTGACTTTGACATATCCATTCGATATTTCTGAATATGAAATGTCTGATGCGTCAGGTCCATTGATAAGTTGATATGGCTCCCGTGCAATTTTTGCGGCATAGATAAGTGCCGGTTTATTTTCGGGCCATTGTTTGGAATCAATCTCATCGTAAGAAGGCATAAATGCTTTACCAAGCTCAAAAGTAAATGCCGGAATCCCAAGCTCGCCGTAAGCCCAATCGGTAGAATCCCCGGAAGTAGGATACAATTCGAAACCTGATTCTGAAATATAACCATTATAAGAAACAAATTTATCACCAATCATTTTTAGTGAACTGTAATTTGGTGCATTGCTTGAAGTATGACTCCAAGGCCATAAAACGAGTTCGCTATAACTATGCATTGAAATAAGTATTCCGGTAGTATCATCCGGTGCCGGTTGACCTTCAATTCTTTGGTCAGGAATTAATGACCGAATCAAATTTTGCAGTTCATCAACTTCAGGTTCCGAATTAGATGATGTTCCCCGATAAGTTTGTTCAGAAGGGTTAGAACTGCTTCCCGTCAATCCCCATTTGTAACTATGGTTTCTGTTTAAGTCAACACCGTATTGTGTCCAAATATCAGGAGGCCAGTAAGTAGAGCCGTTATCATGATTCGCGTTTTTTCTTTGATAATAAGGAACCTGATAAGGTCTTTCACCACCCAATTCAACTATCCAATGGCCCTCCGGATTAACGCTTGGAACGATCCATGTTTCCTGATAATCAACAATCCATCGCGCGTCAGCATTGGATTCATATTCATGAGTAAGCCAGTCAATCATTCTCATAGCCACTTCAGGAGTAGTGATTTCCCTTGCGTGAATTCCTGCCATAAGAAAGAAAACCGGTTTATCGCCTGAAATATTTTTGTTTGTAATTTTTACCGCAAGAAGGTCATAAACCTTTTGAGTATCACCGCCCGGAGTTAAATACGTTCCACCAAGTGATTTGCAGTATGCATCGCCGTAGTCAACTATTTCAGTAATATCAGGATAAGCGGAAGTTATTGCCGTCATCTCCGCGTACAATTCGTCAAGAGATCTATATCCTGAGTAAAAGTTTTGCACAGAGATTTCTGATAGTAATGTTTGTTCAACATCCCTGATTACGCGCCAGCCGTCTTTTTTTAATTGTTCGAAAGCCGAATCATCAACAAAAGCCAGAAAATATTTTTCTATTTTATTTTTAAATTCAAGAACATCATATGCGTGAAGTTTATTATAATCATTAACTTCGTTATAATAAATTCTTGCTGTAAATTGTTTGTCGGCAGAAACAATCAAAGTGAAGAATAATATGAATATGAATATGAATATGAATAGATCAAATTTCATTTAACATTTTTATCTTTTTTAATTTCATCTTTTAATTCATCAATTTTAAAAGAAAGTTTTGAAATTCCTGCTGAGAAAAAAAGAATTATCGAAAGCGCAAGTATAAGAAGACCACCGGTTAAATTATTATTTGAAAGGTAAAACCATGCAAGTCCGAATGTAATTATTCCGGAAATTATTATGCTGAAAATCTGAAGTATTTTCCACTTTTTATTGCTCATTTGTTTTTTTAATCGAATTCGTGGGATTATCGAATTCCTGAAGTTCTTTCAAATTATCCGAATATTGTTTCTGAACATTTTTAAGAACATCTTTTGCTTTTTCTCCGCGATCAACGGTTCCTTTCAAAGTCATTTCATTAATAACATTGTCAACTTTTTCTCCACAACCGATGAATAAAAAAGTTATAGTGATAAAAAGAATAATAACAGTTGTAATTTTCATATTTAGTCGACTTGCATCGAACGGTCAACATTGAATAAATGGAACGACGTAAAACGCCACTTGTATTCATTCAGAATTGACCGTT
>JAUVKG010000029.1 GCA_030596365.1 Chlamydiota bacterium
GCCCATGAAAGGCGGCTATGGTGACAACTACTACTACCAGATGATTGCCAATATCCGCCGCTTCAAGGGTATGGAAAAGCCGGAGGCGATATCGCCCCGCAAAACGATTGCCATCGATGGAAGTTTTGCCGAGTGGACGGATGTGAAACCCGACTTCAAGGCGAGCAAGGGAAACACTGGGGACCGGGATGGATATGGGTATATCGACAAGGATAGCCCAACGGGTGAACATCTTCATTATGTGGCCGCCAGCGGCCGCAATGACATTATAGGTGCAAAAGCCGCCCGCGATGAAGATTTTGTCTATTTCTATGTAAAGACCCATGATCCCCTTACGAGCCATACCGACTCGGACTGGATGCGGTTGCTCATTGATGTTGACCGGAGCAAGGCAACGGGCTGGGAGGGGTATGATTTCAGGGTCGGTCCATATGCGGCGGATGGAACGGCATCGCTGGGGATTAGTTTCAACGATTGGAGCTGGACCGAAGTTGCGCGGGTAGATTTCAGGGTTGCCGGAACCGAAATGGAGATCGCCATTCCACGCACCTTTCTGGATCCGCCGGACGGACTGCCGCTCGGGCTGGAATTCAAGTGGTTGGACAACTGCGTCGTGTCCGGTGATATCATGGATGTTTATACCACCGGCGATGCCGCTCCCAGCGGGCGCTTCAACTACCTGTATTCCGCTTCCGAATCGACTGAACTATTCATCGATACGTTTGAGGGGGCGGGTGTTTGGGATGATCTGAATCAGGACCTGCCCGCCCGGCAGGCGGGGGGCGTTACGGGAAGCACATACACGATTGGCGGTGCCAATTGGCGGACGCTTATCGATTCCTCGATCGGCTGGGGAGCGTCCAATGTCTTGCTGGGGCGCGTCAACACCAGTGGCGGAGGAGGAGGCGAGGTTGCGATCGATCTGGACACAGACTTCGGGCCAGATTTGCAGAATAAGACATGGTCGTTAAGCTTCGATGGACAGATCCTTTCAAGCGTGGGATTCTCTGGCTGGACCGGATTTTCCGTCGGCAACCCGGCAAACACTCCGGATTCCAGCGGAGCTGGATTTGGTTTCATCCTGTTTGCCGATGGAACGTATGAAGTCTGGAACAACGGATCAAATACAGCCTCTGGTGCCCTAGGGCTAAATATCACTGCGAAGGTGTATAGTCTGGCCGCCACGTACGATGAGGTGGCAAATACTGTTCAATTGTCCTATTCGGATGCGACAACCAGTGTCGACATGGGAACCTATTCAACCGCGTTCGTGGATGGCAGCCGCTTTGTTGAGCTGAAAAACCATGTGGATAGTTCTGCCGGAGATGGAATTGTCGATATGCGTTGGGATAACCTTGCCATTCAATATAGTGGCGGAATCACGGAAGTCGCATTCTATACGAAATGGGCGGAGGATAACGAACTCGTGAGTACTAACTCTCTGCGTTCTGCCGACCCCGACGAGGATGGCATGGACAACCTGTCTGAATATGCCCTTGGCGGAAATCCGAACCTCGACGATGCCGTGGTCATCCAGCCCGCTTTTAGATTCAACGCAGACGGGTTAATCTATGTCTACAACCGCCGCCGCGATGCCTTCGCCCGCGGGTTGGTCTATGACCTCGTCTACAAGTTCGATCTGCTTGATCTTACCTGGATTTCCTCCAGCAACTTGTTTGAAGTTGTTTCCTCTCCGATCGATTTGAGTTTCGAATCGGTCACCAATAAAATTCTGATCACGGGTGATCAGGGTTTTCTAAATCTAAGAATTACGGAGCAATAGGATAACTAAAAAAGCTACCCATACGCCGAAAAAAATAGAACATAAACTAAAAAAAGTTTGTGGGTACAGACACGAATTTTCCAAACTTTCACGAATTAAATAATTTTTAATAATCCGTGGAATTTGTGAAAAACAGCAAACAAACTTTCGCCAACTAAATCAAATCACTTCGAGATAATCTCTGTCAGGAAGTTTCGGAAAACTGTTATGCGGCTCTGCCTGATACCAGTATGCAACAGACGAAATATCATCCTGCATTGGCAAATATCTTCCTTCGCTTCGCCATCCAATAGCCTGCATAGTTACTTTTAAATCTTCTTCAAAGCGGATAGGGTCCATAATGTGAAATCTGTAAAGACCATGCCGGTCGCCCTGGTTTGCTCCGCCTTTAACACCGAGCGGATAACCCATAAATGGAGCGGAAAAAGTATCTGCAAAACACCACGCGCCGCCGAAATAATCTTCGGTACCGGTTCCGCAGATAGTCGGGAATTCACCATCGCCGTCCATGAAAATTTTTATTTCGCCTTCACCCCACCAACCCGTATTGTTTTGCTGCCAAGCCATATAAGTACCTACAAAATGCCCTTTACCTTTTATGTTGTCAACAATAAGATAATCTTCTTTGTATGGCAGTGGATTAGTGCGGCGGAACTGGGCGTGAAAATATGCTTCGTCTTCGGGGATTTCTGTTAAAGTATAATTTATCGCATAAAAGAAACCGTCAATATTTTCCGGCGAGCGATTTTCAATTGTAACTTTCGCGTGTTTGCGGAAAGGCATTGGGAAATAACAATTAAGACCACCCGTTGGATTAACATTTATCGGTAGCGCGAGGACGTTTGCGCGGGTATTAAAACCGTTACAGAAGAAATCACCGATAGGGGATTCTACACTTGGTGTTTCTTCATAATCCCAATAAATTCACACAATTAAATCGCGGAATCTTTTATTATCAACGGTTATCCAGATATGCTGAATGCATGCCGGGCCATCAATATCCATAATTGTTGTAGTAGATTCTTTTTCGAGAGAAATACAAGGTCGGACTTTCCATTTGATTCCGAGGTCGCGTGCGCAGGAATTGTTCTGCCATTTTTGGCCGATTTTTGTTATTTCCTGCTGGGGAGTATCTGACACTTCAGCCATCCCGGCTTTACCTTTTTCGCCGTAAACGTTTTCAGCGGTAATAGATCTTGTTTTCGCATTAGATAATTTGGAAATATTTCCAAGGCTCATGTTTAATCCGTTAAAATACATTTTAACTCCTTCTGTTGGTTATTAAATAAATTCAATTTTATATTAATGCCTGAACGAAAATACCATCCTTCACAATAGTGTTTCGTTCAGGCACTATAATAGTTTAGTCTGTTATTAAAGTAATGTCAACCCGTGTAATTACAGGAGATACCCGATTTTTTAAAATTAATTATAGGTTACTCGAAAAGGTTCCAGATGCAAAGTAGCGTTAAAATTCCCCCTTTGAAGGGGGTACCCAAAGGGTGGGGGATGTTTTCTAATATTTTGCCACGAATGGCATACAAAAGTTTAACATCCCCCTTTAATCCCCCTTCAAAGGGGGAATTGTTCTAGCTTATTTTCAGGCATCAGAATGGTTCCAGCCCTTGGGAATCTGCAATCATTTTTTAACAACCTGATTTGTGTTAATTTGTGATGAATGTATCAAGTTGGTAAAATCGGAAATTGCTGACAGGTATTTCATTCCGGCTTCTTCAGGTATATGATTATGAGTTGTGTCTTCGAGCCAGCAGAACATTTTTGGTTCTTTAGCTTTTTTAAAAAGTTTTTCCCCATGCCAAAATGAAATTGTGCGGTCTTTTTTGCCGTGAATTACAAGTACAGGGCAATTCACTTTGTCGATCAGATTAATATTTTTAAATTTGTCATACGGGAGAATGGGAACGCGCGTGAGAACACGAAACGCGCTAACAAATGAACTTTCAACAATCAATCCTGCAACCTTATTTTTGTTGGCAAGATAAAGCGCCGGTCCACCGCCGACTGATCGCCCGTGAATGATAATTTCATTCAAATTCAAGCCGCGTTTTTCAACGAGATATTTTAGGGCTGCATCGGCTGCAAGGCAGGCATTTTCGGCAGTTGGTTTACCCGGACTTGTTCCATAGCCGCGATAATCGTATGCCAGCACTGAAAAACCCAAATCGCGATACATTGTAAAAAATCCATAAAGATTACCGATATCGACTGCATTGCCATGGCTGTATAAAACGGTAAATTCGGCTTCGGGATTATCAAAGTACATAGCTGAAATAGGAGGTCCGTTAATCATTTCTATTTTGATTATTTCGCTATTATCTTTGTAACCCGGCTTTTGCGGCTGGAAAATTAACTTATCTGAAAACAGCGTAAGTATGAATAAGAAAGCGTAGATGAACAGAATGGAGCGAATCACTCGTTTGAGTGTAAAATCGCCCACCAGGTATTTTTTAAATGTTTTTTTGTTCATAATATTTTGTGCCGCCACTCAGTTTTATCGTTAACTAAATCAGAAAGACATCAAAAGAAAACTTGCGGCTCGTTTAAAAATCAAAAAAAATATAAATAATAACCACCTAACGAAGTAACGTGCTACTGCACGGTCAAGTCACGAAGTACACAAAAAAGAAAGTTAGTGCCTTAGTGTTCTTAGAGTCTTAGTGGTTAAAATAAATAGCCGACGAGATTTCGTGTTTAAAAATGGTGAACATGAGTACAGTGTTACTTCGTTGCTGTTGTTCATTGTTCTGTTTTTTTAAAAATATCTAAAATTAAACTACCGTGGTAGTCAAAACAACCTCCCCCCCAAAAAAAGACATTGAGCCAAAGTAAGTCAAGCTCTTGACCGGCGCATGCCTGGTTCCAGCTTAACCTACTCTAACGCCCCTTTAAAAAAGGGGGAATTGTTTTAGTTTATTTTCAGCCATCAGAGTTGTTACACCTCTTTTCAAGTAGGCTGCTAGAATGCTGAGGTCAATCGGCAGAAAGTGTCGAAAATTCAATAACCGAGCATCCGCCGGGTTTAATTTCAAATTTCAGGGTTTCATTTTTTTGAATAATTTTCGCATGAAAAGAACCGATATTTTTTACGAATTTGAATGATTTTTTTGGAATGAATGTGAATACGGTTTTTTTCGACCAACTGTCATTTGAAAAAACCACACGAACCTTTTTATTTTTTGTAAAAGCACCTACAATTAAATCGAAATTTCCATCTTTAACATTTCCAACAGGAGATATTTTTTTACCAATTAATTTTCCGTTTTTGTATCTTGCAATGTATTTGTTATCCCAATCAGCAAGTTGTTTTCCCGCTTTTTGTAAAAAATGGTTAACCTCCTTAACATAATCATAAACGGGAGTTTTTTTGCCTTTGATGTCTATCATAGCAGAAAAATGTTTTTCAGGCATTTTCGATTCGGGATCGTATGGCGGCGTCCAGTAGCAAAACCATAAAATCCCGCGCGCGCCGTAAGCAAGAGCGGTATTAGCCTGCCAGAAAATTTCTTCGCGGGTTGGGACTTTAAGTCCGCCGGTAATCCCTTCGCTTTGAACAAAAATCCAAAATGGGATATTGGAGTTTCTTGATTCTTCGCGGACAATTTTCAGATCGTTATGCCAACCGTCAAATAATGTAACGCCATCGCGGAACGGATAATAATCATAAGATAAAACAAGCGGGTTGACAATTTTAATATATTCACGAATGTACTCACGGAAATTAGGAGCTCCCAGTTGAATTGGACTACCATAACTCGGAAGTAAATTTATTAAAGGAGGATGCGCGGAATCATTTTTCTCAAATTCTTTTGCATAAGCGCTTAATGTGGGAAACAAACCGGCGGCAGGCTCGTCATAAATTCCATAAGCGAGCAGCGTGGGGTTGTCCGAGTAGTCTTTAGTGATTTTTTTAATTATTGCAGTAACAGTTTTTTGTGTAGGTTTTTCTATAGTTTTTATCCATCGGTAATCTATTGGAATTACTTTTATCCCCGCTTTTTCCGCAAAGTTCATAAGAGTGTGAATACTTTTCGGGCATTCCGAATCGCCGCCTGCAACGATGACATCGATTCCTGCTTCAGCGATTTCGTTTATTTTTTTTTGTGTTAGGTAATTTTTTGGAGGAGCGTTGTAAGCGCCTGTATAAAATTTATTTGCAAGGGGATTTTGTTTCATATTATTTGAATAAGAGTTACAGGTCAAACAAAGCAGTGTCAAAATAAATAAAGATATTATTTTCATAATTTTTAGATGGGGTAATTAACATACTAAATGTTATCATTTAGGCGTTAATTTGTCAAGGTTTACTTAAAACCCACTTGATTTTTTGCATTGTTTTGTGTATAATAATCAACCATTTATTTTAATGTGGATATTATCTGAAGGTGAATAATTGCCATATTCACTTTTTCCCGCAAAGTGAGCGGCGGATACAAACAATAACAATGAGTTTCAAACGGCAGCGGGATTATCCTGAATGTATGCTCAATAACATTTTAACAAAAATTAACCCTTAACCTATTATGAAAACTGAATTTGACACAACTGTACCTGAACTTCTTATAGATATTGAGAAATTTGGTATCACAGACTCTACTTACGAAGAAATTTCGCAACACGAAATGCAAGAAAGATATGACGAATCTATTCCTGAAGTTCAGGAAGGAACAATCATAACCGGTAGAGTTGTGAGAGTAACTAGCTCTGTCGTAATGATTGACGTCGGTATGAAAGCCGAAGGCGTTATTCAGACAGATGAATTTGAGAATATTGATGAAGTGAATCCCGGAGATGAAATTGAGATTCTTTTAATTGAAAAAGAAGATAAACACGGAAATGTTTATTTATCTAAAACTGAAGCAGACAGACTACGTGCATGGGAACAGACACTTGAAATTTGTGAAGGTGACGCACGCGTTACAGGAAAAGTAAAACGTAAAGTTAAAGGCGGACTGATGGTTGACATTGGTGGAATTGAAGCTTTTCTTCCCGCATCGCAGATTGCTCTTCAGAATATTAAGAATATTGATGATTATATTGATGAAGATATTGAAGTTAAAGTTATTAAAGTTAATCACGAACGCAGAAACCTTGTGGTTTCACGTCGCGAACTGCTTGATGAAGAACGTACTGACCATAAACGCAAATTCCTTGAACAGGTTAGAGTTGGCGATGTGGTTAAAGGAATGGTTAAAAATATTACTGACTTCGGTGCGTTCATTGATCTTGATGGAATTGACGGACTTCTTCATCTTACCGATATGAAATGGGGAAGAATTAATCATCCAAGCGAAATACTTGAGCTTAACGGTGAAATAGATGTTATGATAATCGGGATTGATTATGATAAGGAACGCGTTTCCCTCGGTATAAAACAAATGTTTGATAACCCTTGGATTAACGTTGAGGAAAGATATCCTATTAACAGTCTTGTAAAAGGAAAAGTTGTTAATATTCTTCCTTATGGCGCTTTTGTTGAACTTGAAGAGGGAATTGAAGGACTTATCCATATTTCTGAATTTTCATGGACGAAGAAAGTTAATCATCCATCTGAATTTGTATCGGCTGGAGATGAAGTTGAAGCAATGGTTCTCAGTATCAGTCCTTTTGATCAAAAAATCAGTCTTGGTTTACGACAAACTCAGGACAATCCATGGGAATCAATTGAAGAACGCTATCCTATCGGCGCTAAAGTTAAAGGCACAGTTAGAAACGTAACGAATTATGGTGCTTTTGTTCAGCTCGAAGATGGAATTGATGGTTTGATCCATGTTTCTGATATGTCCTGGACAAGAAAAATCAATCATCCTTCAGAAATCCTGAAAAAAGGAACTGAAGTCGAAGCGGTTGTTATTTCAATTAGCCCTGATGAACATAAAATTGCTCTTGGAAGTAAACAGCTTGCTGAAGACCCATGGGAAAAAATCTTTAACCATTATTCAGAAGGCGATACCGTTACAGGAAAAATAACAAATATCACTACGTTTGGCGCTTTTATTCAGTTGCGTGATGAAATCGAAGGATTGATCCATATCTCCGAACTGGCAGATAAACAAGTTGGCAGCGTGAAAGATATTGTTCAAATTGGCCAGGAAGTTACAGGTCAGATTATTCGAATCGATCCTACAGAAAGAAGAATCGCTATCAGTATTAAAGAATACGAACGTCAACAGGTACAAACGGAAGCGGCTGGAACTGAAGAAGGTTCGGAAGAAAAACCGAAACAAGAAGCCAAACGTTTTGAGGCCAGCATTAATATTGAGATGCCTTCTTTTGATAAAACCGATGAAAAACCTGTAGAGGAAAAAGCAGCGGAAGAAGTTGCTGAAAAACCTGCAGAGGAAAAAGCAGTGGAAGAACCTGTTGCTGAAGAGCCTGTAGCGGAAAAAGTAACTGAAGAAGCTGTTGCTGAAGAACCTGCAGAGGAAAAAGCAGTGGAAGAAGTTGCTGCTGAAAAACCTGCAGAGGAAAAAGTAACGGAAGAAGTTGCTGAAAAACCTGCAGAGGAAAAAGCAACTGAAGAAGCTGTTGCTGAAGAACCTGCAGAGGAAAAAGCAGCGGAAAAAGCTGTTGCTGAAGAACCTTCAGAGGAAAAAGTAGCGGAAGAAGTTGCTGAAGAACCTGTAAAATCAGAAGACGAAAAGAAAAAAGTTTCTGAAGAAACAGATTCAAAAGAAGAAGCTGAAAAAGAATAATTATCCACTTGAAAAAAAAAATCAAAATGGATAGAATATGTTGGTAATTAATAGAGAGAAGATTATCTCTGATTTATATTGAATTGAAATTGCGGGTGTAGCTCAATTGGTTAGAGCGCCGGCCTGTCACGCCGGAGGTTGAGAGTTCAAGTCTCTTCACTCGCGCCAGCGATAAAAGCCCCCATAAGCAAGTGCTTATGGGGGCTTATTCATTTATACCACGGAACCCGAAATTCTCCGGCGCGGTAGACGGATTACACGGGAAATTGAATATCGAACACCGATTAACGATATGTGATTTAAGAAGTATTAAAAATCACAAATAAACACGGAAAAATACAAACTTTATTTATTTTTTGAGAGCCGGCCAATCTGCGAATGCTATATAGAACAGCAGTATTACATTTGCAACAGGAACAAGCATAAGCAGGGATAATGCTCCATGAAAACCGGCTTTCGTACATATTTTCCAAAAAGGAATAACTGTAAACAAAGCTACGACGATAACGAATCCAAAAATGATAATAAGTTCCATAATTCCGAATGACATTATTTTACTCCTTTGTTTTTTTCTTTTAAAATTATTCTGCCATAGATAATTGTTTTCCAGACCATTTTTATTTCAATTTTTCCGTGTCCGGGCATACGCCGGATTCCCAATAATCTGTGTGTGATCGTGAGTACACGTTACTTCGTTAGCCGTGGGCAAAATTCCATGCCGATTTTTATTCCAGTTTTTCCAATTGAAGTTGAGCGGTTTCCCATTCATCGAGATATTTCATAATATTCATTTCGATATTTTTCATTTTTTCGTTTATTTTTTCATAATCCTCATGAGTTTTTGCCGACTCAATTTCTTTTGCCAAAGAATTTTTTTTATTTTCGAGTTCTTCTACTTTTTTTTCGGAGCGGGAAATTATTTTTTTAAAACGGTTTATTTTTTTATTAACTTCTTTACGCTGTTCACGAGTCGACTGACTTACTTTCGGTTTTGTTTTTTCTTCTTTTTTACTATCGACCGGAACGATTGTTTCAATATTCAGAGCGTTTTTTTCTTTATAATAATCATATCCACCCGGGAAACGATTTACATTGCCGTCTGCGATTGATATTATTGACTCAGCAATATTCCTTACAAAAGTAATATCATGACTTACAAAACATACAGTTCCTTTATATTTTTTTAAAGATTCTTCAAGAGCTTTTCTGCCGTTGATATCAAGATGAGTGGTAGGCTCATCAAGAAGAAGAAGATTAGGTGGATTAACAAAAATGCGGGCAAAAGCCAGACGGATTTTTTCTCCGCCACTTAAATATTCAATTTTTTTGTTTACAGCATCTCCGCTGAAACCGAAACTGCCAAGAGCTGCCCGAACATCCTTTTCGGTTTTTCCATTGCTTGAATTTTTAACAACATTTAATGCCGATTGATCAGGCGACATTGTTTCGGCAAATTCTTGTGATTGATAACCTATAACAACTTTATGGCCAAGCTGTCGTTTTCCTGATGAAGGCGGAAGTTGTTCAGCAATAATTCTGAGCAAAGTAGTTTTACCCATACCGTTATAACCAACAAAAGCGATTTTATCACCGCGGTTAATTTCTAAATCCACGTTATTAAAAATCCATCTTTCGTTGTCATAAGTCAAGCTGATATTTTCAAGAGAAATGATGCGTGAACCGCAATGCGGTGGGTTAGCGATTCTTATTTTTGATAAATTCGGTCCTGAGTCCGGTGCTTGCACAATCTCCATTTTTTCCAACTGTTTCAGTCTGCTTTGAACCTGGGACGCTTTAGTATTTTTGGCTCTAAATTTTCTTACAAATCGTTCGATTTCATCTTTTTTTCTATCCTGATTTTTTTTAGCCGAGATAGCAGTGATATATCTCTGCTCTCTTTCTTTGACATAATAATCATAATTTCCCTGATAGCGTGTGAGCCTTCCATTTTGTACTTCAACGGTGATATTTGCAAGTGAATTAAGCAAATATCTGTCATGTGAAATTAGCAGGACAGTTCCCTGATATTCTTTTAGAGATTTTTTAAGCCATTCTATTGCCGGTAAATCAAGATAATTTGACGGCTCATCAAGAAGAAGAATGTCCGGTTCAGCTACAAGCACGCGAGCGAGTTCGGCTCTCATTTGCCATCCACCGCTGAAGGAATTGAATTGGTTATGAAAATCGTCAGCTTTAAACCCGAGTCCACTAAGAGCGGCTTCGGTTTTATTTTTCAGGTTATATCCTCCCAGGTGTTCAAATTCTTCCTGAAGTTCTCCCAGCAGTTGTAAGTTTTTATCTAAATTTTCCTGATTATCATCATCCAATTTATGGTGAAGAATTTCTATTTTTTCTTCAATAATTCTTAAACGTGGAACTGCATTTGAAGTAAAGTCAAGTAATGTAATATCAATATTATGAGGATTAAGCTGCTGATGAACATAACCGATAGTAGAATTTTTCGGAAAAATAACGTCACCGTTATCAGGTTCCTCTTCTCCTGTGATTAATCTGAAAAGCGTAGTCTTACCAGCGCCGTTTGGACCCACAATACCAACGCACTCGCTTTTGTTTATGCGAAGCGAAGTATTATCAAAAATGATTTGAGGACCAAATCTTTTATTTATATTTATAAAGTCTATCATGCTAATATGATACCAGAAACGGCAATTGATTGGAAGAATGGGAAAGTAGCACAAGCACGTGACCGGCGTATGCCTGGTTCTTGCTTGTGGATTATTGGATTAATGGATTGTTGGAGTGATGGAGTAATGGAGTAATGGAGTATTGGAGTATTGGAGTAATGGAGTAATGGAGTATTGGAGTAATGGAGTAATGGAGTGATGGAGTAATGGAGTAATGGAGTAATGGAGTAATGGAGTATTGGAGTAATGGAGTAATGGAGTAATGGAGTAATGGAGTAATGGAGTATTGGAGTAATGGAGTATTGGAGTATTGGATTGGAGGGACGCTGTCCCCAGCGTCCTGATTAGATTGATGGATTGTAGCGCGTTCCTTTGTTATATGGAATTTAGGGGGCGAAATATCGTGTTGCATGATGAATTTATTTTGATGTTTTGATATAATGTTAGGGACTTGGAGAGATGCCGGAGTGGTCGAACGGGTCGGTTTCGAAAACCGATGTACTGGCAACAGTACCCAGGGTTCGAATCCCTGTCTCTCCGCCACAAAATTGGATGATGGGTTTGTCCCGAATGTTCGGGACACCCTGCGTATGCGGGGCGAATCCCTGTCTCTCCGCCACTATACAGGGCTTCCGAGATATTTCGGGAGCCCTTTTATTTCTCTTAAACATGTGAAAATATGGGAGAATATGCCCCAGACTCGACACTTACTTATCATTTTTTTAATAAAAGAACTAAAAAGACAGACAGAGGTGATTTCCAACTATCAGCTACCAACTACCAGCAAATCAAAAATCTAAAATATTCTGATTTTCGCTTGCATTTTATTAAAAATAATATTATAATAATAGAAATTAGCAGTAATATAGTATTGCTTTACCGACATGCACACCGGTAAAATAATTAATAATAATCCTGGAGGAACAAAAATGAAAATTGTAAAAAAATTTTTAATAGCTATTGTAATATTTATGGGTATGACAACGGCTGTGAATGCAGCAGGCGTTTATGGAACGCTTAACCTTGCAGGTTACGACGATTATAGACATGATTTGAAAGGCAATACACTTGCGCTTCTTATAGAAGAAAGCAGCAGCGCAATTATGATTGGAGAAAACATCCCCAGCACAATTTCAAGCTGTACACTTGTTACATTTGATAAGAAAGCTTCGGAAAAAATACGTGTTTCATTTGACGAAGCGATAGGAGATAATAAGGTAGAAATAATATGTTTTGACAAGACGTGGGCTTTATTAAGAGTAGAAGGTGTATCAACAATGTTCTATTCAGTAAAACTCGGAAAGAAAGATGTGTCTGTTCTTGGAAGCGTTTTGGATGCAGAATTCAGGTTTCGATTTATGTCAGGCAAAGATCTTGTTTCAGTATTAAATACTGATAACAAATGTCAGCTTTTTAATCAAAAAATGGAAAAAATAGGTTCTTCAGTTGATTTAATAGGAAAAGCATTTTCCTTAAACGATGGAAAATATTTTTACTGTGGAGACGGCACAACAACTAAAATTTATAAAGTGAAAAAAGGTTTCGAAGAGGTAATTTCCGAGACAGGCGATTATAAAGCAATAAATCAACCAAAGCGAATATGTTGTATAAGAGATGGTGATAACCATAAAATATGCAAGTACTAACATTTAATTACAAAACAGGAGAATGAAATGAAAAAAATACTTATTATACTAACCGTATTAACAGTCGGAATAGTTATGGCAAAAGGAAGTGGCGAACCCATTCCGGGAACTGACCTGACATATACAGGTTCCGGAAATGTTGTTACCGATACCATAGATTCGATAAATAACTATCCTTATGGCGAGTATGCAGATCCAGAGCCCGGAACAATAGTTGTCATAATTGAAAATACCGGCAGCAAGAGCTGTAAAATACAGCCTGCTGATGGTAAGAAAGGATCGCAGGATTCTATTGCTTTGATAATTGAAGATGGTCCCAAAAAAGTTCAGATTGATTTTAGCCAGTCAAAAGGTTCAGGCGAAATACCATATCTTTATATAAAAGGTAACGCCGAAAAGGTTTTGATTAAAGGAATGGGAGAAGATGTTGGTCTGGTAGTAATTGATAATAATCCTTCTAATAAAGGGGTTCAACTTCAGAATATTTCAAAGAAAGGTCCAGGATTCAAATCGATTATTACGAGAGGTAAGTTGAAACGGGCACAGTCAAATCACGGTGGATTTGGTGGTGAAAGCGATGCTGACCCGGGAATAATTATGATTGGCACAGACAGTCCTAAAGCACAAATTCAAGGTAAAGGTGCAATAGCAAATATTCTTATCTGCAAAAGTGTTGACACGAATGTTTATTCGTTAACTGAAGCAT
>JAUVKG010000363.1 GCA_030596365.1 Chlamydiota bacterium
GGACGCTGAAGGGGTGAAAAAGCTTTTTGAATTATAATATTTTTGTTTTTGGGCACTACGGCAAGTACTTGAGTTGCCATTGCTGCTCCATCCAAATTAGCGAGTCCGATTCCTGTGCTTGCGGGCACTAAATTATTATAAATTCCGTGTCTTTCAAAAAAAAGATTTCTTACTTTGTTAAGTTGGTCATACCAATCAAGGATATCATCTGCATATAACCAGGTTCTAATAGTATCAGAAAAAGAGGAATTAAAAGATATTAATATTTTATCGGCTTTGTTAAACATATCTTCTGCCTGATCATATCTTGTGTCATTCGCGTGGTCAGGCAAAATGTGCATCATTAAATATCTGGCATTATTATCCTCAAACTCACGACCTATAAACTCACCGTCAAAACTAAGTGGATACGACTTTACTTTTGATATTGCGTGCAGCTGAATTCTTAGTTCTGAAGAATTTTCTATGAGCAGCAATGGCGGACAGGATATTCCCTGTAACTTCTCACTGCGCAATTCTTCATTGCCGATTGAAAGATCATTCTGATTACCGAACAGACGAATGGAAAAAGCCTGTGCGTTATTTAAGCGAAGAAAATCAATTGCATGATCGATTATTTTTATTCCTTTGCCGTGATTTTCAATTGAAGTCAACCAGAATTCTTTACAGTCGCTTTTATCAATTGATTTAATTTTAAATAAATTTTGTGAGTTTTTCATTTTTTTATATTTTTTTTGTTTTATCCGCCCTTTCAGGGCAATGCTTTTGCATTTCTTTTTATTTATCTCGCTTCCGCTAAATAAAATTAATTTAGAATTTAATGTTAAAGTTACTCTATTATTTCTATCGGTACCGCAGGCAGCGTATCCAAACGAAAATTTCGTTTATTCGCCCGACCTTTTTTGTTTTTGGGTTTAGGCTTTTTGCGATAGACCGCTAAAATCAAATTGTTTTCCTTACCGATTTTAACAGTATTTTTATCTGTATGCAACTGCACCTCAAAACCATTAACTGCAGCATTAATATTTGTGATAGATATTCCTTCCGGCGGTTCGTCTAATTTAACATTCAAATTCCTTAAAAATTTTGCTCTGCGGCTTGCTTTGAAAAATAAAGTTACATCGCTTCCACTTTTTATTTTTACAGGAATTTCATTAGTTAATCGAATAGTTGGAATTTTCCACTTTGAACCTTTGCTGAACAATGCTAAATGTTTTGCGGGAACAAGATGACGGTATAAAAATGCCTGCATAGTATTGTCTGCAGGAATAACCTGACGAAAAATGTTTTTATTTTTTATTTTCGCTTTACCGATCAGCCGCACAGGTAATACACGATTATTTTCACCCGGCCTGGCTGTAAGTGTCAAACGTGTTTTATTACAGTTTTCCGGAATAGTTCCACCGGAGATTTTCAAATTTTTATTATTTTTAACAGTTATTTTTATTGGACCTGTAAATCCTTCTTTACGAATCGCGTAAACGGTTAACGGAACAGTTGTTCCCGATAAAATATTCAAAGTTGACGATGACGAAAGCAAAGTGAAATCAGGTTGAGGATTTGAAACACGTAATCTGTAAGCATAAGCTTTTCCTCCGTGATTTAACGTGTCACTAATCTGAACATAATAAGTTCCTGTTTCAGGAATTTCAGTTGTCAAATAAGAGTCCGAGTGATGAGTAATTAAACCCGTAGTACTTTCGTGCAGAAATTTATCTTTAACAACATAATCATCATTCCATTTTATTACTTCACCTTTTTCATCAACAAGCCGCAACAAAGAATTTAACGGTGAATTCAAAACGCGCGCGTTAACTTCAACAACAATTTCTTCGCCGGCAATGCCGTTAATTTCAAAAATATCAATATCGCCTGATTTACCTATACGCCCGTTAATAATTTTAGGGACATTAATTTTTTGTGCCTGGTTGGTAAAATTATTAGGTTCTTTTTCATTACATTCCGGCAGATTGTTTACCGCATATGTAATAGGGTTTGTTTTTTTGTTTTTTGCGCGAAAAAAAGCTTGACGAATAATCTTACTTCCGGGTTTTGTGTTAATAATCACATTTGTTTCCGGCAAATTGTAGCCGGAAATTATTGATTCTGTTTCTACTCCCATCTGTCCGCCTAATGGAAATATTTGTGTAATAAACGGATCTTCGCTAATCTTAATTCGATAAACGAAATCACTTCTCCCACGATAAATTGCATCCCGTATTTCGATTTCATATTCACCTGTTTTTGGAATGGTATAATAAAGAACGGGATCAGGATTAAATCGATAATCATCTGTAAACACCAGTTTTTTACCTTTGGAGTTATAGAGCGTTAGTACCGCTTGAAACCAACCGGGTACGGCATCTGCAAGATAAGGAACGAGCTCCCTTGCCCGAGCTTCAATTATTAATTTTTGCCCTTTATCAGCTTTAAAACGGAAACGATCAACATCTCCGGGCATAATTTGTCCGTTTAAAATCACCGGCAAATCAACAGTTTGATTGAGAAATTTCTCAGGTATTTGATAAAGTTGCGGCAATTTTTGATTCGCCGACCAATTATTTGGTTCCAATTCAGATTTTTCAGGTAGGTTATTAACTTGAAATATCATTGGATTTGACATGCCAAGTGCCGATTTTAATCTCATTTCACGATTACCGGGTACGGCGTTTGTATCAATTGTTATTTCTATTTCCACGAGTTCCGACAGCTGTTGATTTCTTTGTCTTCTCCATTTATTATTAAAGTAATATTCAGTGACATGAGTCAATTCCCGCAAGTTTTTCTCATCAAGATTGTGGAGCATAGGATTATCCGGCACTTTTTCCTCAGCGAGCATTTTTTCTAAATTTTCCGGATTTTCGTTAATTTTCTCCATCATCATCATATATTTTTCATCCCGGAATTTCTTCCCTTTTTGTGGAGATATATTAATTCTGTCACGTATACTTTCCGGTAGTTCTGCGATGCGTTTATCGCGAACTTTTTCAAGCATCAGTCTAACCAATATTCTTTGCTCACGATTTAGATTATGACGTAATCTGTAATTGCCTATAATTTTACCGTGAATCCCTTTCCCGGAAATATAAACCCCCGCCGCGCGACCGAGTTTTTGACCTCCCGCAATAACACGGAAAGTAGTTCCACGCTGCCCGCCCGCGGGATAAAGGTAGCCTACTTTCGGCGAGTTGTCCGCGAATCCAAGCGTTACAAAAGTTGTAATTAAAATCAAAAAAATTTGTTTCATCATTTCTTTCTTTTTTATTTAATATTTTTCGTGTTTTTCCGTGTGTTCCGTGGGCAATAAAAACATCTGTGGGATTACATAATTTCCGCTAAACGGCCTTTGCCATTGCCGGGCAGCAATTTAACATCCAGTCCTCTGGGATTTGGAAGTTTTCCATCAGGATCAATTCCAAGCATTTCATATATCGAACCAATTAAATCAGCAGGACTGACCGGACGTTCAACCACCT
>JAUVKG010000295.1 GCA_030596365.1 Chlamydiota bacterium
GAGGCTTACACTCATACAGCAGAATCACTAACCAAAAAAATGGTTAGTGATGAAAAAGAAAATACGTGGCCAAACGCATCAGTTGTACTTATGAATTCTGTCCATGCTGTTGAGTTACTGCTGAAAGGGCTGCTTTTGTATCATAACGCTTCATCAAAATTGGGCACCCACGATATCGATGAATTATATAAAAAATATCTTATTGCATACCCGGATAATACGTGCGGTATCGAAATGCCATTTACTACGGATTATGGAAGCTTAAATGAAGCGGAAATAAATAAACTCAAGAAATTATCCCCGGAGCCAAGTGTTTTGTATAGGTACCCCACAAAAAACGGGCAGGTCGAGTGGAGCGGTGCTCAAGGTTTTATTGCAAAGTTATTTATACCAGTAATTCGCCGGTTAAAGTTAGACATAGGTGGCGCAAGAGAGAAAATCACCTAACATGCGCCATTAGCGGTTTAACCGATACATAAAGATATGAGAAAGCGGCCCGGCATTATATAAATACCGATCCGCCGAGGTTAACGCACATAGGAACTTTGTTTATAATCCGATGTACTTATTGCCTTCCTATTGAAGCTATTTAAAGGCGTTGCATATCTTCATTGTTTTCGCTAGTGGAAGAATCCAGGTGCTTATTAACTTTGTTCAAGAAATCACTTACTGTTTGGGTTCTTGCCGGTTGGAATTTTGTTTTAAGAAATTCGAGTTCAATAGTATTGAATTCGACATCAAAACCTTTTTGGGTCCCTTGAGTTGATTTTGCGGCTGCAGCGATTAGTTTTTGATTTATGCCAGTAGCAATACTTTTTGTAGTATTATTTATGGTTTCCCCTTTTGGAGTTCCTGAGCTTTCATTGCTTTGAGCGTTTTCTTCCTGCATTATCAGAAAATCTGTAATTTCTTTGATGCTTAGCATTTCGTCAAGTGTAATTGATATTGTTTTCATGTTTGATCCTTTTTTTTGAAGTTTATTTGTCGAAGTGTCCACAAAGTGTCCACGTTATTATTAATAATTCAATAACCAATTGCAGAAGCGGTCCGCGGATAGAATTCAATTTGCAGTTGACATTAAAAATGTTTTTTGCTATTATATCCACGCTATTAATGGCATTAGCTGTTAATAGCTTTGTGGATCCGCTATTATGGCGTATAATTTGAAAGGTGGTTTTTTAAAAGCGTGGACACTTTGTGGACACTTTAGCCAAAAGGCAAAAGAGCCAAACCGACCAAAACGCCGATGAATAAAGCAATTGCCGAAGTAGCTCAGCTGGTAGAGCAGCGGTTTTGTAAACCGCAGGTCGTCGGTTCGAGTCCGTCCTTCGGCTCCATAAAATAAATCACTCTAACAAAGTGATTACCAAATATTCTTTAGTGGGGGGGATACCGAAGCGGTCAAACGGGGCAGACTGTAAATCTGTTGGCTTTAGCCTACGGAGGTTCAAATCCTCCTCCCCCCACCATTAAGAATTGGTTAATTGTAGAATTGGTTAATTGTAGAATTGGTTAATTGAAAATTTTCAAATTACTCAATTCATAAATTAACAAATTAGTTTCTTGTGGTGATTTTATTATTGCTCCACGTTAAAAATGTGCTAAAAAGTTACAAGCGCCCTGCTTTTTAGCGGGCGCTTTTTTATTTTATATGACAACAAATAAAAATAAAAGTTGGGAAGATCCAAGTACTGCCGCAATCCCATCCGGCGGTAACAAAATATTTGTAACAAAAGAATCTGTTACTTTTGATGATGGAATTGTTTTAATTTCAGGCAAAAAAATTGCTCCCCTTAAAGTAACATACGAAACTTGCGGGTCACTCTCTCCCAAAAAAGATAATGTAATTCTTATTGCTCACGCACTTACCGGTGACAGTCATTGCACAGGTTATTATTCTGAGGATGATAAAGATCCCGGATGGTGGGAACCTCTTATCGGTCCTGGCAAAGCATTTGATACCAATAAATATTTTATAATTTGTTCAAACTGTCTTGGCGGATGTCAGGGTACAACCGGTCCGGCATCAATCGATCCCGAAACCGACAAACCTTATGCCCTGTCTTTTCCTGTTATCACAATACGGGATATGGTTAATACTCAGCGTAAACTACTCGATCATCTTGGGATTGATAAACTTCTCGCTGTATCCGGCGGCTCAATGGGCGGAATGAATGTACTTGAGTGGGCTGTATCTTATCCTGAAAAAGTAAGAAGTATAATTCCAATATCAACCTGCGGAAGATTATCACCTCAGGGAATCGCTTTTTCAGAAGTTGAGCGGCAGGCAATCATCAGTGATCCAAATTGGAATGGCGGAAATTATTATGACAGCGACTTGCCTGCGAACGGTCTCGCGATTGCAAGAATGATTGGTCATATTACATATCTTTCCTCCGAATCAATGTTAAAAAAATTCGGTCGCAGGACGCGAAAAGATGATGAGGTTTCAAGGTTTGGTAAACGATTTGAAATTGAAAGTTATCTTCACTATCAGGGCGATAAGTTTGTATCGAGATTTGACGCGAACAGTTATATTTATCTTACAAAAGCGATGGATTTTTACGATGTAGCAGAGAACTGCGAGTCTTTTGAAGATGGCGCTGCACAGATTAAGTCGAAAGCTTTGTTTATTTCGTTCAGATCTGACTGGCTTTTCTCTCCACGGGAAACGGCTGAGTTAGTTGATGCCATGAGAAAAACGGGACGTGAAATTGATTATCATGAAATTGAGTCGGAATACGGTCATGACGCGTTTCTTGTTGAATATCCCAAGTATTCGTATTTGATTTCCCGGTTTCTTGAACGGGTTTATCAATTTTACAATAGTTAGTTCGGAGAAAATTGGTCCCGATAGAAAATACATCGGGACAAATTTAAAATTTGTATTATCTAATTTTAATCAAAACGCATTTGTCAAAATGAAACACACTATTATTATTGTATCTTTATTTTTCGCAGTAATTATGTTAACTGCCACTCAGGCGACCGCAAAGAAAGGCAATTCGAAAAGTTACACGTGTATATCGGCATCAAACGGGAAGTTTTTGATTACTGATTCTCGTAAAACCAATAAATTCAAATTGTATGGTGTGGTTTTCCCTACGAAAAAAAACTTAAAGCAGTTTGCGAAGGACTGCGATATAAAAGTCGAAATTTTGAAGAATTTTTTACCAAATTTTAATAATTATTTAAGCAGATATAACGGCCGAACAGTAAAAATCAAAAAAAGTTTTAGAAACGGTTTATTGTTAGAAGATTCTAATGGAAAATCTATCAACCTTGATGTTGTGGAAAACGGGATAGCATTACCTGTGAAAAATGTAAAGCGCGAGTATAAAGAAAATTTATTAAAAGCAAAAGGTGAAGCGATTAAAAACGCTTCGGGAATATGGGCTTTGCCTTCTTGCATCAATCCATCACGCGATATACGAATTGAATTCTCATCCAAAAACATAAAAAAGAAAAAAGAAACCAGAACCCATCAATACTCAAGTTCTTACAGTAAACACAAGACTTGGGAGAACATGCGTAAAATCACTTTAGATTTTAACACTTATGATTTAAAGAGGAAAATTGATTTAGTTATAAAATATCAATTTAAAATCGTAAGTTATGAAGGCAGCGGTAACAGAACTAATAAACGCAACGTATTTTTCTCAAAAATTCATACAAAAAACGTCACTGTTTTCCCTCCCGAAAATATAAAAACAATAATTGAATCCCCTAAGTTGACATTATATAAATATTCCTATTCAGGCGGAAATTACTCATATTCAGAGGGAAAGGATTATGTTGGCGAGGCTGTAGCCGTTTATTATAATGATGAGATTATTTTCAAGCGCGGAGATTTAAAATAATCATCCATGCAGGAGATATCTCTTGACATATATTTTAAAATATGATATTATATTTAAATGTTCGATTTTGTTCGTTTATAACACGACCGCATTTAAACCCGTGACTCAAAAATAACGGGATGATTATTTTTTTAATTATAATCAAGGAGGTGATTTATCAAAAGTACTCGTATTTTAATGTTTTATAATAACTGAAAAAATTTAACAAACAAAAAGGTTATAAAGAAATGAAAAACTTAATTATTAAACTTTCTCTAATCGCAATATTGGTTATTGCGTGTAAT
>JAUVKG010000176.1 GCA_030596365.1 Chlamydiota bacterium
CTTTCCGGAGATGATAAAAAACGGTTTATGCTTCATTACACTTTCCCGCCGTATTCGGTTGGTGAAGCGAGAATGATACGCGGACCCGGCCGTCGTGAAATCGGTCATGGAAATCTTGCAGAACGAAGTCTTAAACTCATGATCCCCAAAGATTATAAATACACAATCCGCATAACAAGTGATATTACTGAATCAAACGGTTCGTCTTCGATGGCGTCAATTTGTGGAGGATGTCTTTCTCTGATGGATGCAGGAGTTCCTATCGCGGCACCTGTTGCGGGAATTTCTATCGGTTTGATTGAAGACGGTGATAATAGAGTTCTTTTGACCGATATTGTCGGCGATGAAGATCATCACGGCGATATGGATTTTAAAGTAGGCGGAACAGAAAAAGGAATTACAGGCGTTCAGGTTGACCTCAAAATTCATGGTCTTGAACCGGAGTATATAGGTGAAATTCTTGAGAGATCAAGACAGGCAAGAATGGAAATCCTTGGCGTTATGAAAGAAACTCTGGCAACATCGCGTGAACAAATATCAAAATACGCTCCCGCAATTCTTGCTACAAAAGTTCCCGTCGATAAAATCGGAACTATAATCGGTCCGAGCGGTAAAAATATCCGCAAAATACAGGAAGAAACCAATACTCATATTTCTATCGATGATGACGGCACTGTACAAATAGCTGCTGAAACTCTCGAGGCTGCTGAAGCAGGCAGAGCAATGGTTGACGGTATGATTGCCGAAGCAGAGCTTGGTAAGATTTATGAGGGACCTGTTGTTCGCCTTATGAATTTCGGTGCTTTCGTGAAAATCCTTCCTGAAATTGATGGTATGGTTCATATTAGTCAAATTTCAGAAGAAAGAATTGAAAAAATCGAAGATGCACTCAATATCGGTGATATGGTTAAAGTTCGCGTAATGGAAGTAGATGACAGAGGCAGAGTAAATCTCACTATGAGAAACCTCGATAAACCTTTCAATCCGGACGATGTTCCTAAAAGGCGCCCGGCACCCGGAAGAGATAATAGACATTCAGGCGATCGTAACAGAAGTCGTCGTTAAAAAGTAGAGCAAGCATCTTGCTTGCTGCTATTTTAATCGAGTTGATACTTGACAGTCGGCTGATGTTTAAGCAACATCAGTCGGCTGTGTGTCATAATCATTTGAATATTATGCCCTAATTTAACGTCAAAGAAAATATAAATAAATGGATACTCCTGAATTACAAATAAAATTTCTCGAAAATGGTAAAGATTTACCGGTTCCCCATTATCAAACCACTGACGCAAGCGGAATGGACCTTTATGCAGCAGTAAAAGAACCGCTTTCACTCGAACATGGAGAAATAGCCTGCATACCAACGGGAATCGCTATGGCGATTGAACCCGGATATGAAGCACAAGTCAGACCAAGAAGCGGTTTGGCAATAAAATTCGGGATAAGTATTGTAAATTCGCCAGGTACTATTGATGCGGATTACAGAGGAGAAGTTGGGATTATTCTTATAAATCTCGGCAAAAATCCTTTTGTAGTTGAACGCGGAATGAGAATTGCCCAACTTGTAATTCAGCCGGTTTGCAAAGCAAATGTTACTGTAAAAGATGAATTGAGCGAAACAGTTCGCGGTGCAGGTGGATTTGGTCATACGGGACATTGATATATTTATCATTTATTATTTATTAATTGATATTTATTAACTGAGAACAAACCACCCCGCTCTAAAGGGCACCCTTCCAAAAACAGGAGGGGAGTTTATGAACTACAAACTACGAACTACGAACTACACAACGAAAGGAATATTATGAGAACTAAAAATTACAAAATCAGTGATGTTTTAATTTTTATTACATCTGTATTTTTCTTGTTTCTTACTGCATCAACTTGCATAAATGCCGAGGATATTGATGAAGATATTGAAGTAATAACTGATATTCAACCTATCGCAAGAAAGGGAGAAATAAAAATTCCTACAGTTCTTGATGTAAAAAAATCAATCGCGGAAATGGAAAAAGAAGGGGTCACAATATTCACCAGAGTATTTAATATTGACCGTAGCGCCGGAATACAGGAACTTTTTCAGAAGTGCAGAGATGAAGATGAAAAAGTAAAAAACGCCGGGACAAATCCGATCACTAAGAAATTGATGGAATCCTTTGCTACCCGCAAATATAGAAAATATCATAAGTCACAAAAAATCCAAGGCAAATATTTTGAAATAATTGGCCCTCAGCGTATTAAAAGACTTGAAAAAGGCAAGTTCATTAAAAAATCCTTCCTGCCGGAAATGAAAAAAATACTTGAGGCCGCTGATTCAGCATTCGAAAAAACTGTCGGTGACCTGAGAATGTCTTTATTTATTAATTGGTCAAAAGTTCCGGGAAGAATTTACGTTGTCGTTGAACCGGAAAACTGGCTGCTTGTTGGTGGTTCAAGTGTCAAAGCAGAAGTTGTGCAAACAGCTATTGAAAAACCGGAAACCCGCGAGTTTTATCTCTTTGCAGGCGATAAAGTTTATGACTATGCTGGCCAGGCAATTAAATTTGCAGTCGCTAAAGTCGTTTATCAGGAATACGCAAAAATAATTTCCGGTAAACCGGATGCAGCTCTTCCATTTTATTTTCTTGTAGGTGCTGCTGCTGAAGCTGCCGGAACAGAAGCAGTTATTACTGCTGCAGGTCCCAAGCAGGTTCAAGTGGTTAGGATTCCCGGAAAAACGATTAGAGTTAAGCGTCCTAAGAAAGGAATAATGTTACCGTTGCGTAAAAAGAATTTGTATTCACTTGACGAAATAATTAATATCACAATTAATCCGTCTCAAACTGAGACAAAATATTATTTTCTCAGACAAACAAGACAGTTGATCCAGACACTTCGCGATAAAGCGCCTTTGTCATATATTTGTCTTGTCAGAGCCCTTTCTTCAGGAAAAGAATTCAAAAAGGAAATCGGACTTTCATACATGGAGATGCAGCGTGATGTTGAAGGCAGAGAAGTAAAGACGCCATCGAAAAAGAAGAAAAGGAAAAAGAGCCCGCATGGTATTCACGCGAAAAAGAAGAAGAGAAAAAAGTTGATCCTAAATATAAAGATTATGAAAGATTCTCCAAATATCTGGATACCGTTTTTTATAAACTAACTGAAGAAAATATTGCAGAGGAGTATAAAAAGAAAAAAGCTGAAAAAGCTGAAAAAGCTAAAGAAGCAAGAGAAGCTAAAGCTGAAGAAAAAGCTAAAACCGGCATTGAAAGCAAAGAAAAATCTTCAAAAGAAAATAACGTGAAAAATAATCCGCTTGAAATACCACCAAAATCTAAGTGATAGTGCGAAAAAAAGGATTCCCTGAATAATAAAATCTTATCGGAGATATATTATGAAAACTTTATTGAAAATATTATTTGTCTTAATAGCTCTTTTAATGTACAACTCCTCTGCTGTGGCTGAAGACGAAGCCGATCTTATACCGGAAGATAGTACGAATAATTCTGAAGTTGTCGAAACAGAAGAAATTGAAGAAGCAGAAGAAACAACACAGAAAAAATTTACAGTACCTTCATTAAAAGAAATTGGTATGATATTGAAGAACAAGCAAAGCGGACTTAAAAACAAGGATTATTTAGATTGTTTAAAATTGCTTAAATTGGGTGATCAAAACGAAATTAAAGACTTTTATAGCCGATTCAGAGCTATTGATAAATCGGTAAATACAGCCGGAACAAGCTCTTCCGCAGATCGCTATATTAAAGAAAGTAAAACAGCAACGTTTAAGAAAAAACATGGGAAAATAAAAACTGAAAAAGGTGAACATTTCGTTGTTGTTTATCCTGAATTTATATCTGTTGGAAAGAAAAAATCATCCCAAAGAAAACAAACCGACGAAACCGTCGGAATTAATAATATACTTTCAAAAGCTGATGATGCTTTTGGCTCAGCAGCAAAACTTGTTCTGATTGATAACTTTATTAATTGGGCAGGAAAAGTTCAGGGAAAAATTTTCATAGTTACAGATGAAAATTTATGGAGAATGATTCGTACGGGTACCGCAAAAGCCAGGCCGGATCAAATGGTTGTTACAAAAAATAAAAACAGAGAGTTCTTTTTGTATATTAATCCGGAAACATTTGATTCAGCGCCTGAAGCGGTTGCTTTCGCTGTTTCACAACTTGTTTTTAAAGAATATAGTAGAGCAGTTTCGAGAAAGAGTGAATCGAAATTTCCACTTTTCTTTCTTACAGGCAATGCATTTAATATTTCCGGACTCGATTCGGTTATTCTTGAAGACGGTCCTAAACAGCTCGATAAATGGAGCGGCAAGGAAATTACCACAAAATCAATAAGAGAACTTAGAAAACGCTCCGGTGAATTAAATCAACTTCCACTTTCAAAAAAAGATCTTCTGGAGTTAGGCAAAATTGTTATGGCTTCTAGTTATCCCAAACATGGAGAAGATGTATATTATTATGCTATGCAATCATCCGCTCTTTTAAAATATTTAGAAGAAAACGGACAGTTGCCCTTTCTTGTTATGGCAAGAAAGCTTGCTAAAGGCGAATCTTTTAATAAAGCTTTTGATAATGGGTATGTAAATCTAAGGGACAAATTTTCAGGAAAAGATAAAAAAGACAGAGGGAAAAAGAGAGATAAAAAAGATAGAAAATCTAAAAAAGACCGAAAAGAAGAAAAAGAAAAAGAAAAAGATGCTAAAGATACACTGAGCGGATATAAAGAACTCGACAGCCAGGCTGAAGAAGTTATTTTCTTCCCGCTGACAAAAGAATATCTTAAAGGCGAAATGATGGATAAAAAGAAAGAATCTAAATCCACCAAACGCAGAAGACGATAATTAGTGTCTGACCAAAAGAGGCGGCACCGGTATTCCGGTCGAAAATGCGAATTGAGGGGTTTTCGGTCAGGCGCTAAATAATAAACAAATTGAGAACGATGGACTAAATCCAAAATCCATAATAACACACCCCGCCCTGCGGACACCCCTCTCCCCGAGGGAATACTCGGGATCTTCGACAAGAGGGGATTTAATCTAAAATCCAATGACCATTGTACTCGTTAATCCGGAGATACCGCAAAATACAGGGACAATTGCAAGATTATGTGCTGTTACAAATTCAACTCTTGAACTTGTTCATCCGCTGGGATTTAAAATAGATGATAAACATTTACGTCGTGCCGGGCTTGATTACTGGAAATCAGTTGATGTGCATGAACTCAAAAGTATAAATGAGTTTAAAGAAAAAAGACGGCAAAATATAATTGATAAAAAAGGACGTTATTTTTATCTTACAAAACACGCAAAGAAATTCTATACAGAAATTGACTGGCATGAAAATGATTTTATGGTTTTTGGTTCCGAAACGTCAGGTCTTGATTTTGATAAACTAGATGTTCCTGAAAATTGTATGCTTAGAATTCCGCAAATCAAAAATCAGCGATGCCTTAACCTGGCAAATGCAGCATCAATAGTGCTTTACGAAGCTTTGAGACAGCAGAAATTTAGTGGAATGGTGTGAATTAATTGTTAGTAGTTAATAGTGCGAAAGTGGGAAAGTGGGAAAGTATTCCCCCTTTTGTAAAGGGGGTGGAGGGGGATTTTAAAGTGGGAGAACTAACTTTACCCGGCATACGCCGGGCGCTTCGCGAACCCATTAAACTACGAACTACCAACTACGAACTACGAACTACCAACTACCAACTACCAACTACGAACTACGAAGTGAAAACTTAAAATTTGAGGCTTGAAAATTATGAAAAAAATATTTATATTCTTATTATTAATTATCGCAGTAGCTTTTGCGTATATGCATTTTCGTGAGCCTTTTTCTGAAAAACATGGAAAAGCTAAAACAATGTGCGAACTCGGCGAGTATAATCAGGCTTTGCCAATTCTTAAAAAGGGAGTTGCTAAATTTCATGATACACCTGAATATCCGGATGCGGTTTACTGGCTGGCTAAATGTGAAACAGCAATGAATCCTGAAAATGTAGAACGTTGGCAAACTGTAATAAATTTAAGCACAAACGAACGTATAATAACCGAAGGAAGATATTATCTTGCAAAAAACAGTAAAGATAAAATAAACGCAATGGAACTTTTTATTGAGGATTATCCTGATAATCCTAAGTCCAGAGAATTTATTCTTGAAATCGCTAATGATGCCCAATCTAAAAATGATGTGGC
>JAUVKG010000132.1 GCA_030596365.1 Chlamydiota bacterium
ATAACGCAAATATAGTTGGAATAACGGATTGGATAAACTCACTTACCGGTGAAAAAGGAGATGTTCTAATTTCAAATTTCCAATTTCAAGTTTCAGATATCTCACTTGATGTTGGTGATAATCTTATTACAGTTTCCGGCACAAATCTTTACGGTCAATCGACAAATTCTGTTATCAGCATTCAAAGAAAAACATTAATTGAATCCGAACCGCATATCGCCACTAACGCGTTAATATTCCCTGTTGCTAACAGTGAGTTATATGAAGGTGATTTAACAAATATTGTTTGGGATATCGAGAGTATAACCGATGTGATGAACAGTACGAATCTGACCATCACTAAGATTTCTGTTTATGACGCTGCAATGACAAATGAAATTGCTATAGTAACAAATGACGTATCCAATCTGCTTGGAAGTATTCCATGGTATGTACCGGAATATCTTATTGCCGGTGATACAAATTACTTAATGCGGTTTGAAGTTGTTAACAGCTCATCATTAACAAACAGCAGGATCTTTTTTGATAATGAATTTACGGTAGTGCCGGAAGCATTTTCCATTGTCTTACTAATCGCTTTGATTTTATTAATCAGCAAGCGGAAAATGAATTAGCAATTGGTTTACTGACTATAATAATTAAAGCTTTATATATGGAGCGCAAGAAATCCTGTAAGAAATCACTGGAAAAAGTGAAACTATAATTTTGAAAATAAAAACCCTGTAAACGCTTTGTTTACAGGGCTTTTAAAATGGTAGCGGCGGTAAGACTTGAACTTACGACCTTCGGATTATGATTCCGCTGCTCTGACCAACTGAGCTACGCCGCCACGAAATTATTAGCGAGCAAATTATATCAAAAAAATATTTTTAAGTCAAATGAATTAATATGGAATAGTGGAATAGTGGAGTAATGGAATAATGGATTGGTGGATATGGAGTGCAGGAATAAAGGCGCGATAGCGACATTTACTGCGCGGGCGCGAAGCGGCCGACATACTTTGGAGTGGTGGAGTAGTGGATTGGTGGATGGAGCCCTGCATTCGCTGGGCGCTTCGCGAACACTGACACCCCGCCTGTGGCGGGGCAAGCTTTTAACTTTCAACCTTTAACCTTTAACCTAATAACTATTAACTATTAACCTTTACTCCGCATTATGCCGCACTGGGAAGTGCGGCTTACTTTCTTCCAGCTTGCTTTCTGCTTTTTTTAATCCATCAATTGCCGCTTCACAGTTTGAATCAAAATCCAATGCTTTTTTGAACATTAGTTTTGCAGTTTCATATTTTTCTTGAGCAAGATATGTGTAGCCAAGAGTTGCAAGAGTAACCGGTGAGTCGGGTTTTATCGCGAGTTCAGTAATCGCTTCCCCTTGAGCTGAATCATTATTTCCCATTAGCAAATAGATATACGCTTTACTTCCGTGAGCGGCAGGGATTTTTGGATTTTGCCTTAAGGCTCTATCGTACCATCTCAAAGCTTCATCAGCATATCTTTGATTAAAATGTCCGGGAGAATTGGCGAGACTCGTAAGCAGGTCCGCGACATCGAGTTTGAGAGAAATATTATCCGGTGAAGCGTCTGCCGCGCTTTTCAAAGCGTCAACAGCTTCATCTTTTTTATTAAGTTTAAGTAATATCTGACCCTGTATTTTTTTTGATTTAGAATATAAATCACTTAAATATTCTATATCCATTGCGGCTAATTCTGCTGCGGAAGTAGCTTCATTATACGCGGTATCAAAGTCATCAAGTTCAACAAACCGAATGGCGAGTTGATAGTGAGCTTTAGCTCTCCAAAGTCTATCTTTAGTTTTCGAGAGAATCCATTTGAGATGAGAAATCGCTCTGGTTGTCGCATTTTTATTTTTGCCGCACGTTTTTGCGAGATGATAATGAATATACAATGAGTCCGGGAAAAATTTTAAAGCTTTGTGCCAAACATTATTCGCATGTTGAATTTTGTCTTGAAGAACATAGCTGTTTCCCAAGCCGTACCAGAAGCCATAATTACATGGTTCCTGTTCAACGAGTTTTTCATACATATTTTGAAGTTGGAAAAGAGTGATCTCCGGATTTTCTTTTTCGTTTGCGTATTCCAGCCAATAAATATGATAAGTCAAAGAAGTTGCTGAAGCGATTTGATTAAAAGCGAAAAGCTGATCAGGAGTAAATCCAAGTGTTCTTACCCAATTGGTTCTAAAAGAAAAAAGATAATTACTGTAAAGATATTGAACATCATTTGGCGGCGTGACATGGGGAAGATCAGCAGGCATATAATCAATCAAAGAAAGTTTTAATAAATCATCATATGATTTAACAACTTTATCAAGCAGAATGTTCATTGTTCTGATGTTTTCATTAGAAAATGAATTCAAAAAATTAAGCCTGTCCGTTAAATACGCGTCTTTTAATTTGAAATGTGCTTGTCGAGCGGCAAGCGGTTGGCACAATTCTCTTTTTTTATTATATTCGAGCAAATACTTTCTGCACTTTATCGGGTCAACTAATGCTAATTCCATCAGTTTACTAAGTTTACTTTCCGCGTTTTTGTACATTGCGAGACTAACGACATAATTACTGGCAGCGAATTGTTTATCGGCGGATTCCACGAGTGAAAAAACGTCTGACAAGTTTTTTTCACCAGCCTTTGTCAGAGCAAGTTTTGCATAGCCAAGGTTTGCGCTAATCAAGATAATTATTAAGCAAAATGATTTCATGGATTTATGGATGTTGGCCACGCGAAACGCGTGGTAAAATTAATAAATTATACCACCCCGCCCTTTGGCCACCCCTCCTCAACAAGGAGGGGAATTTATTGGATGACAATTTACTCCGCTGCGCTTTGTGACATTTTTGTTTCTCGCAACAAATTACTGATTACTGATTACGGATTACGGATTACGGATTACGGATTACTGATTACGGGTCGCGGGTTTCAATTAAAGCGGCTACTTCCTGACGTTTAACTTTTAACGAGGAAGTCAGTGGTAATTTTTCTACAAAAATAAATTCTTTAGGCCGCTGATATTCAGCTATCCCTTCGAGCAAAGATTTCAGTTCTTTTTTGATTTCAATTTCATCAAAGTCTCCTTCTGATTTCAAAGATATAACAGCAACCGGTTTTTCAGCACCTGATTTCCCAGGAATCCCTATAACGCATGCTTCACTAACCGAGCCGCATTTTTTCAGAAAGCGTTCAACATATTCCGGGTAAATATTTTTACCGCCTGCGGTAACGATTATAGATTTTACCCTACCGATGATATACAAATAACCCTCGGCATCAATTTTAGCAAGATCGCCTGTTTTAAACCAGTCGTTACGAAAAACTTTTTCTGTTTCCGCCGGGTTGTTAAAATAGCCTCTGAATACCATTCCGCCGCGCACCAGTAATTCGCCATGATTTGCATTGTCTTCATAATCAATTTTAAATTCAGCGGTCGGGAGTTTTTTTCCAACTGAACCGAAGCGATTTTTTTTAAAAGTATTAACGGCAACAACAGGTGAAGTTTCAGTCAGTCCGTATCCTTGGAGAACATTAATTCCAAGAGTACTCAGTTCCCGTATAACATCAATATCTACCGGTGCGCCGCCGCAAACGAAGCCTTTAAAAGAAGGGCTGATATTTTTTTCACATTAGAGAAGAGAATTTTCCCTGCCGGCAGGCCGATTTTATTTAAGAGCATACCGAAACGAAACAGTTGGTTAAATTTCCCGCCGATTTTTATAGTTGCCTGCTGTTTTATTTTAGAAAGAAACAGGTTTAGAAAAGAAGGGACAACCATCATAACCGTCATATTACTTTCGTGAATAGTTCTGAATATCAAATCAGGGCGTAATGAGCGTACATAAGTAACAGTTGCATTCAAAGCTACCGGGCTTAAAAGTCCGCCGGTAATTTCGAAGACATGATTAAGCGGTAGTATAGACACAAAGGATTCATATTCTGATATTTCCAAAACTTTCAGCATATCAAAGATATCAGTCAACAAATTCCCATGAGTAAGCACAACACCTTTTGGAGCTCCGGTAGTTCCTGAGGTAAAGATAATCAAAGCGGGATGAATTCTGAGATTATTTCTTATAAAATTTGATGAATCATTTGGTAAAATAGTTTCCAGTAATATTTTACCATTATCTGAGATATCAACAGAAATTATATTATTAAAATTAAGATTAAGCAGTTTTAATTTTTCAATTTTTTCTTTATAAATATCTGCTGTAATTAAAGATTTTATATTCGCGGCTTTTATAATTGCCGCAGTCTCCTCAATGCTTAATCTGGTGTCTAACGGAACAACCTGAGCGTCGCAGGCAATCGAAGCAAAGAACGCAAGTCCCCACCATTTAGAGTTTGGGATTAATATTCCGACAGTTTGATTTTTGTTAACATTCAGTTTTTTCAAATGCCTGGCAAAAGAATAAACGTAATTTGACATTTCTAAATAAGTCCACTGAGAATATCCGTTTTCTTCACGGTCGCGCGCAGCGATTTTATCCGGATGTTTTGCAGTGGATTTATCTAATAAATCACAAAGGTTATGTATGGATTGAGGTATCGGCATTATATTTATAAAGGACTTTTTAAGGGACGACTAGTTACCGAATTTGGGTTTAAGAAACATTTTCCATGAGATCAAAATTGTTAAAATCATTACTATTATAACAATCAGTGCTATCATAAGTTTAATCCATAATGGATAACCCGTCCGGGCGGTTGCGGAGATAGTAATAGCATTACCCATAGCCAGTTCAGCTAAATTGGCATTAACGTAAACGTAGTTTTCTTTTTTCTTTGCTCCCTGGGCACTAATTACTCGACCCGGAAAATACATTTTCACATCAAAAGTTGCATCGGCAAGAATTCCGTCATCCAGGGATGCCATTTCAACTTTTCCGAGTGGACGTTTAGTGCTCAGGCGATGAAGCAAAGTTACTTTAAATCGTCTTTTTCTCCATTTAAGTAAACGATCGGAAAACAAAGATGTACGCGAGATGCTTGTTAAAGAATCAAAAGCAATAAGCATATCAACGCGCGGTTTTCCTTTTATAGTTACAAACTTACAATGGTTAAATTTTACTCCTGCACGCGCGAATTCCTGGCTTAGCGATTTATATGGCGGAATAAAAAGGAGCGTAGCTTGAAACCAGTTTGTCGCTCCGGAATGTTTTAACCAGTCAGGCGAGGGTTCGCAAACAATTCTTACTGTTCCGCTGCCGTTTTTATTAAATCTCCATATCTCGCTGTACTTGATACACGAGGAGAGGAGAAAAGTAATTATGATCAGAAGGAAGAGTCGCATTATCACTTATCATATTTATTAATATAGGCTTCATTAGCGATTATAGAATATTTCCAATCATTAGTTAAAGGAAATACTTTAATATGCCTAAGCCATTCGATATATTTTGTTTTAGTAAATGCCAGGACCGGAGTGTCATTAGTAAATACATTTATAAATTCTTTTTGACTGTACCAAACGTTTTCAGGGCAAGGCCAATTAGTAGGTGTGGCATGTTTTTTTTCACCACGGATGTAGTAATCAATTATATGTTTCGCTTTTAAATCCAAACGGGTAACAACCGTAGCGTATCTCATATCACCTTTAACAAGGCAGCTGGAGATATTTCTTCGCAGAGTAAAAGGAATTGCTGTATCAAGAACAGAATATTGAATAATTATATCTTCAGGATGATCCAATCTATTAAGTTCGTTAATCAATTTATAATGACCTGTCTGCAGATTTCCGGCACGAATAATTAAACCTGTACCGATAATAATTACAATACTTGTAACAATAAACATATTTTTAAGTGACTTCCATTTGTAGAAATAAATAATTAAAGCTGTAGCGGCAGCCATCAGAGCTACTGCAAAGCACCAAACAGGTATCGAGGGTTTAGGAAACATATGATTTGACAGTTTGACACCCGCCAGAAAAATAATTGCAAAAACAAAAGACGTTATAGCAAGTCCAACGAAAACAACAGGGTATAAGATTTTAATTTTTTTATGTAGTTGTTTATAATAATCAATAAATTCGTCTGTAGAGATTCTGTATATCCATAATCCGAAGAAAAGGCCGACACCTGAAAAGCTCAACAAGATATAAGTAGTAAGTTTTGAAGATGAGGAGCTGAAAAAAGCGACAGGCAGGAGCGCCCAAATAATTGCGAGCCACAGCCAATTTTTATCTTTTTGCCATGCAGATTTATATTTATAATAAAAGTGAGCGGCGAAAGGCATAAGAATAGCCCATGGCAATGCTCCGGCGAAAAAGACAGGAATAAAGTACCAGAAAGGTTTCCCGCGTTTATGAACTTCAGTAAAGTATCGTAGTATATTTTCGTGAATGAAGAAATAATTAGAGATTCCGGGCAGACGTTTTTCGGCTAAATAATAATAGACATAAACAATTGCAATAGTTATGAACCAGAAAACCGGATTAATAATTAATAATAAAAGTTTTTTGAAATTACCTGTAACAATAGCCCACAAAGAAACAATACCTCCAACTAAAATAACGCCCGCGGGTCCTTTTGCGAGTACAGCTGCTCCAAGCGTAAGAGATGCCGCGATACCAAATAACCAGTAACTTTTTTTAGATTCACTAAGAATAACACGAACAGAAAGCAGAATTGCAAGACCCATTAAAAAAGCGAAAGTAGGATCAATAATAAATAACTGCCCCATACCCGCAGCAGCTAATTGTGTCAGTGCAACTATCGAAGCGACAAGTGCGGCGGTAATGCCAATAAATTTTTTCGATGCGGCAAATATAGCCAGCGAAAGAAAAAGCATAGCGAGAGCTGAAACCATTCTACCGACCCATAGTTCCGGTCCGAAGATTTTAAATCCTGCAGCAGCCACCCAATTAAACAAAGGTGGTTTTTCCGGATAAGGCATTCCATTAATTTTCAAAACAAGCCATTGGTTATCAGCGGCCATTTCGCGGGAAATCTCAGTGTATCTTGCTTCATCGGGTTGGTGTAATGGATGAAGGAAGAGAGGAAAAGCATAAAGTATAATCCAAACGGCGATGATGAGTAAATATTTTGACATATGTTTTTGTGTTTTGCAGTTAGTTTTTTAATTATTAGTGCATATTATATCAAAAGAAGGTAATATTGTCATTAAGCATTTGGTGTGTCAGGAAATTCATTCCGATTAATCCGAATGAATTTAGTATTTGACAGATAATACAAAAAAGCAAGCAAATTATTATTGATTTCATATTTTACTTCTGATATAATATGTTCGAACATTTGAATATATGGAAGTTTTTTGGTTTCAGGTACAATTAAAAAATTAATTATTATTGTGTATTTATACGGTAAAGAGCAATCTTGATGTTCAATTAGTGTTAAATAGC
>JAUVKG010000102.1 GCA_030596365.1 Chlamydiota bacterium
AATACTTTTATTCAATTCGTAATATCGAAAGTCTGAAAAATAAACTTAACATGAAAATAATATGATGGATCTCAAAAGACGCTCTCTTGTAAAATCAATTATCTGGAGAATTATTGGAATAGGATGGACTTGGATTGGCGCTTATTTTATTGTATTGCTACTGCCACCAAATTTGAAAAGTGCTTCATTAATAGCAACTTTAATTGTAGTGTATCATCACTCAACAAGAATGATTATGTATTATTTTTACGAAAGAATATGGTCATCTATTTCATGGGGAAGGAATAATAAAATTTATGAATAGTATTGTACTTATAGTAATAGCGGTATTTTTTATAGCCATCACTTTTTCAATGTTCGGAATGGGTGGGGGATTAGTTTACATTCCTTTGTTTTTGTTTTTTTATGGGAATAAAAGCGAAGCCTTTATATTGAGCTTTCTATGCGTTCTTGTTTCTTCAATGTCTTCAGTAATTGTATATCAAAAAGCAAAACTTATTGAATGGAGATTAGTCGCGTATTTGGGTGTTCCATTAGCTGTTATGATGTTTTTAACTGGTTTTTTGATTAATTTTGTAAGCGGAGATTTTATTAAAATCATTTTGGGATTAACCCTTGTTGCCGCCGGACTAATTTTAACTTTTCCGATGAAAGATATAGGTTTTTCTTCTTCGATATTCAGGAAATTAAACAAACGATTTCCAGATAAAAAATATAAAATGGCACCTGTGTTTTTATCGCCTTTAACTTTTATTGTTGGATTTTTTGCCGGAATTTCCGGGGTGGCTGCTGGTATTTTTGATACTCCTATTATGGTTAGTATTTTAAAACTACCTCCTCATTCGGCTGTTGCGACATCATCTGCGATTGTCATTATGGCAGCATTTTCGGGAGCGCTTGGCAGGATATTATCCAAAAATATAGTTGGGGTATTTAATTATCAATTAGTAATAATATTATTATTTGTATTTTTAGGAGCACAGATAGGGCCCAAAATATCATTGAATATTAATAAACATCTATTTAGAAGGATCTGCGGTATTGCTATTACTCCAACCGGACTCTTTTATATTTTAAAATCGTTTCTTTAGTGGGTGATGATTATTTTATGAAAATAGTTTATAATATTAATGGTAGTTCGCGAAGCGCCCGGCGAATGCTGGGGGTAGTTGGATGACACTTGAAAAGTATTTAGTCCCATTAGGGACGTAATATTTGTAGAAACTAAAACAACAAGAAAACCCGTGCCGATAGGTACGGAATTTGATTTTTTGTCAAAAGTAGAAAATGATTTTCTATTAACAACCCAAAGCGAAGAACCAGGCATACGCCGGTCACGTGCTTTGGTTACTATATAAAAATATTATGAATAAAAAATCTTGGATATCATTAATTTCTATTAAACAACGCGTTTGGATCTTTGCTACTATAAGTGTAATGATTCTGATAATCGCTATTGGTTTCTTACCGGACTCTTCAAAAGAATTACTAAAGCCATCTGATTTTAATGCTTCAATGTCTATTAAAGAAATGGCTCCAAAACTTGGGATCACACGAAAATCGCTTGCCCGTGAATTAAACTTACCACTTAGTGTTCGAAAAGGTAAACCGGTAAAAACATTAGGAATTACAAATGAAGAGCTGCATCACGTCGTTGAGCATATACTTTCGCATACCGACGCCTCGCTCAAATATTATATTTACGTGGCACTTGTACTTGGCGGTCTTGTTTTCTTAGTGAGGTTGGGTCGACCGGACGGTTCAGACATCAAAGACAGAAAGGGTTGGTATCCCCGAACTCCATATATTATTTTCCTTTTGATTTCTGTTATTGCTGCAGGTTTTTTACTTGGGAAGTCTCCTAATCCGATGGAAGCGATTGTAAAAGTATTCAAATCTATGGTTGGGCTTTATCCGGATCCGATTATAAAAGTTATTGCTCTGGCATTTTTTATTATTCTTGCAATTGTTGGAAATAAAATTATTTGTGGATGGGCATGTCCGTTTGGATCTCTTCAGGAATTGATTTTCTTTTTACCTATTCTTCGAAAAATCAAAAAGAAAAAAATCCCGTTTGTTATAACAAATTCCATTCGTGCGATTATATTTGCCGTTATGCTCCTATTCCTGTTTGGAATTATCGGTGGCCGTAAAGGTTTTGTTATTTATCACTTTGTCAATCCTTTTAATTTATTTAATTTAGATTTTGATAGCTTGACAGTTATAATAACTATTGTTATTGCTTTATCATTGTCATTATTTGTGTATAGACCGTTTTGTCAGCTTATCTGTCCTTTTGGTTTCGTTTCATGGATAGCCGAACGTTTTAGCATTTTCCGTGTTCGTGTAGATAAAAATATATGTACTCAATGTGGCGCGTGTTCAAATGTATGTCCGACTGAAGCTGCAAAAGGCATTGTTGCCGGAAACAAAATGCCGGCGGATTGTTTCAGTTGCGGCCGTTGTCTTAACAGTTGTCCTGTAGACGCAATAAAATACACTTTTAAAAATAACAAGTAATGTAGGGGTTGCTCAAATTTTGAACAAGCCTTACAGGCTTGAATTGTTTTATGTTTATAAACCTACGGCGTTGCCGCAGGCTACGATGAATAACCTTTTCAAGGTTGACTGATTAATAATTTTTCCATCTTATGATAGAATTACGTGGTTTATTCAAAACTATACTAAAAAAATATGAAAACTCAAAAATTTACTTTTACCCCAATAGGTGTTATTAATTCTCCATTCGATGAACCGGTGGATATGCCTATTCAATCTGCCGCAGCGTCAGGAGTTACCGGAACTGTGGAAATTTATGATGAATTTGCTCAAGGGTTGAAAGATATTGAAGGATTCTCACATATTATCCTTCTTTACGCTTTTCATCGTTCAGACGGATATAAGCTTCAGGTAAAACCTTTTCTTGAGGATGTAGTGCATGGCGTTTTTTCTGTTCGTGCGCCTAAGCGTCCAAATCCGATAGGATTTTCTATTGTTAAATTAGTAAAAAGAGAAAAGAATATTTTATATATTGAGAATCTTGATATTTTGAACGGGACACCTTTGCTTGACATCAAGCCTTATGTGCCTGGATTTGATTGTTTTACGGAAGCGTCTTCCGGATGGGTCGGCAAGCATAAAAATAGTATATCGAATAAAAAGTCGGATAGAAGATTTATAAAATAAAACGCAAGATATTACCCGCAACAAAAAATATCGCTGGAGGGTCGCCGTCCCCGGCGACCTAATCTTCCTCAAACAATCGATTTTGGAATTTCATGTTTTGCATTATTAGGACGCTGGGGAACCCAGCATACGCGGGTCGCAGCAGCGTCCCTCCAAATTTTGGATTTCGATTTTTCCTTAACACCCATTTCGAGCATTCGCTAATTTTCCTGAAAACAACATGCGCTCTTTTTTGTTTGCCGGCTTGACAGGAGATATTGTTTATGATATAATGTAAGCGGTTACATAATAATGATGACTTGTAATGTCCGGAAATATTAAATTGTAATTAATTACAAACAATGAGGAATAAATGAAAAAGAATTGGGTGAATGCAGTTGCGGCAGCCGCAATAATTATCTCTGCGTCAGCAGCTTTTGCAGAAACAAACTGTTATGTAACCCTTGTTGGCACATCAAACGGCAGTAATATTTTTCAAGTTGCATATAGTTGTCCCGAAGCCGAAGCTGTTCGTATTTCCGAACGTCCTAATCTTATTCAGCATAATTGGGTTACATACGATGGTCCGGCGACACAGCAATGTGTATGGTTTGGACCGTCGGGAACCGGTTCATTATATATTTTTTTCAGGCAGACGAACAGTGAAATAAAACGCGTTTCAATTCCTGTTGAAGTTCCTGATAGTATGATGGATAATATATATAAAGGCACTTACGGTTACTTTCCAAATCCCGGAAGTGGTCACGACTATTTTCCATATTCATCTATTCCCGGCGGTAATGTTAATTGCACAGTAACGGAAATAGGGTTACGTGCGTTGAGTTTTATTTTTGCATATGAAGAGCAACGTTCATGGTCGCCCACCTGGGAAGTCACGAGAGAGAATTTATTGGGTGCTTTAAATCGACTTTACAATCTCACAAATTATAATGGTCATGCATACTATCAATTCTATGGAACTATTGCCGGGAATATCAAGAACGATGATATACCAAGTGTAGATAATGCTTTGCTTGCAGCGTGTTTATTAACAATTAAAGGTTATTGTTCGCAGCGTACATTTTTAGATGGGAGTTCGGAAATCACAAATAAATGCGCGCAGATTCTTAAGCCGATGGATTATTCATTGTGGTACAGGTTTTCCAGCCATCGATTTGGGTGGACACCTGACACTCCCGGTTCGTGTGATTTTTATTCCAACGAAAACAGAATTATAAATTCTATCGCGCGAACTTTGGCAATAGAATATGGAACGTGGGAATTTTCTTCTAATGAATTTTTGCAAAGTATGAACTCTTTAGTAAAACCACCGGGAACTTACGACGGGATTACAGTCAATCCTGTTTCATGGGATGGTTCGTTATTCACTTATTTATTTCCTGCACAGTTTGTTCGCGAGATGGAAACAAGTTACGGAACAGATTCAATTGACAAAGCCGTTGAAAGCCAAATCCGATATATGGAAAATAACAACCGGCACGCGTTCGGGATATCAGATGCAATAACACCTTCCGCGGTAGGAGGGTACCAACAGGGATGTCCACCGAGAGCGTCAGGAAATCCCGACAATGATCCTGATTTAGGGCTTATAACGCCGGGATCTTTAATTATGTCGCTTATATCATCTTATCGTATTGAAACGGCAGATGCTTTGTATTATATTTTGACAAATAAGCCGAATTCTTTTAGCACAAGCATTGGATTTAATAGTACAGTAAGTGTTACAAGCGATGTTTCAAGTGAAGTGTATAGCGCGCTTGATGATGGACATGCTATTCTTGCCCTTGCAAATGTTTGTAATGAAACTGTCTGGAATGCTTTTTATGCTAATCAATCTGTTTCCGAGATGCACAAAGAATTGTACGGGAGTTATCCCGCTGATATTGCTCCGCCGGTAGTTTGGGCTGAACCTTCCGGTGGAGAATATTTTGAAAGTATAACTGTTATTCTTAACGCAAACGATTCTCCTTCGGGTTCCGGCGTTGAAGACACTTGGTATACAACTGACGGCAGTGATCCGCTGATAAGCAGCAACAGGCAAAAATATATTCCGCCGCTTGAATTAGCAAATGATACAGTTTTATTTGTAACTGCAACGGACTTTGCGGGCAACGAAGCATTGCCGCAAGGATTTACATACACAATAGTACCTGAGCCGGGGATTATGTTTTTTGGAATTTTGTGTTTGTTGAAATATTTAATTGCCGCAAGTAGCCCACTTCGACCCGAAGTGGGTTGGAAGTAAGAACAAATTTTCGAAAAGATTGGATTCATATTTTGTTGAACATCACGTTTGGAGTCCAAACGTGGTACTTTTTACTAACGCCGATTTTTTTGCAAATTTGTTTCAGAAAAATTGAGAACCACCCCACGCTAAAGCGCACCCTTCCCGAGGTGAATACTCGGGATGTACCACATTTGTAAGGAGGGGAATCTGGGAATGCGAAATTTTGCAATATAATTTTTATCTCCACCGCCTCAACCAGCATACGCCGGTCAAGAGGGCGGCGGGAAATTCCACCTTTTCGAGCAGCATTTAATCAGAAAACATTTAAAAACTAAAATTTATGGTAAGAGTAAAATCAGCAACTAATTTATTAACTACTTTTAAGCGGGATTTCGTTTACGGAATATCGTTTGTTTTTATTGCGGTATGTGCGATGTGTGTCTACACTTTCGGAACTATAGGTTATCATAAAGACCTTTTCGGAATACTGTTACTATGCCTTGTGGCAGCCGGAATAGCTGAACTATTAAAGTATGGTCTTACCAACAAGCATCTTTCACTTTTAGAGATTTTTCAGAACATTATTTTTACCGGAATTTTAGCTGCATCATCCAGTGCTCAACCGCTTCTTCACGCGGCATCTTCATGGCATGAACTTATGTTAGCGAGTAATGTCACTGTAACAATTATTTTTCTTATTTATCATATTTCAAATGCATGTATACTTGCAACTTCAGGCAAACATTTGAGATTTATCAGCGGGTTATTAATTATTGCCACGCCATTTTTATGTGGATGGCTGTTATTATTATCATCGCCGGAATTTTTTCAAATGTTCGGCAAAGGAATTTTTATTGAAAACATAAGCCGTTTTGTTGTTGTGTTTAGTTTTAATGAAGCGATTGTCAATGGGATAAGCCTTGTAACCAAAAGCAGAATTGTAAAAAGTTTAAAGGTTCATCTGCTTGCAATCTTTGTTTCTTTAATAGTAGTTTTATCTCCTCAAATTGCTGATTTTGGTTCGACAATCACAGTCGCGGGACTGCCTGCTTACTTTAAATATTTTGTTGTGTTATTGACAACAATTTTGTCGCAGGCGGGTTTATGGGCGGAAGTATATTTGGTTACCGGGTTGATATTAGATGGGATTCAAGACATTGGCCCTTCGTGGAAATCGGCATTTAATTTTGTTACAGTAGGAATAAAAAAAGGAATGGTTTACAGTGGTATTTTCATGACCATTTTGTTTTCGTTTTATATTCTATTTAACACGTCAGTTCCGCAGAAATTAATGACTGTATACCCGGTGGCTTTTGCGATAATATCAGTAGCGTTAATTTTTCCTTTAATAAAGACTATACTTGAAACTTTTGATGGCAGTCAGGCCTTTTTTCAAAGAGTAAAATACAGTTATAAAAATCCCGTTCTTTACCTTCGCGGCGCGGTAATAGGTCTTGTAATTGCCTATGGAATTACAAACGGGATTTATCACGAAGAAACACAAACCAGAATTGTGTTCGGATTGATTGCAGGACTTGCTGCTTCCGCTGGTGTCAGTGTTTTAAGAGATATAATTTACTCCGTTAACGGACAGGGACATTTGCATTCGTGGAAAGTTTATTTTATTGACTCATTGTTAGGCGGATTTATAGGAATGGCAATGGCATTTTATCTTGACACCGCGCAAATTTCAGTAATCGCAAAAAAAATTAATCTTTATAACAGTTCCGGATTATCACCGGAATTATATACAACTTATCCGCTGATAAATAAATGGGGAAGAATTGACATCGGACGATTTTCCGGCGGAGTAAAACTGCTTTTCAACGAATCGCTTGCCGGTGTGATCAACTGGTCAGTTGCCGCGTGGCTTTTCGCGATCAACCGTGCGTTTATAACTGCTATTTTCCAGAAGGACACATCACCAATAAAATTTTTGTTTTCAAAAAAAGGTTTTGTGGAATTAATTAAACACATGATACAGGTTTTGCGGTGGGGCCTGTGGATGTCACCAATTATTTTTACTTTCCTGCGGATGATGCCTGAGCCGACCTGGTACAATCAGGACGGAGCTATTCGTTCACTTTTTGCCATATTTAACAATGCGACAATGACATCTGAAGAATTCAATTCCTGGAGCTTGAAAATGTTTGTTTACCTTTTAGCATACGGATCTTTCCGCGTACTTATTTGGATAGATCACATGGGTTTGCGAGTAGCCACTATGGTAAATTTAAGTTTTCAGGGAATGGATAAACTCGATGAAATAGTTGCACGATTTATCGGAGCATCATCAACCAAAAGATATATACCGGAAGCGGTAAAAAGGTTTACAACCTGGGCTCCTTTACTTATTCCTTTTTATATTCCACGAGGACCGGCATGGGATTATGTATGGAGTCAGGCAGAATCGATACAAAATGCTGCGCACAAAGGTGGAATACAATCTTATATAAAATCTTTTTCGGTTTCGGGAATGTTAAGTATTGCCGGTTCAGCTCTACTTATTTGTGTTACGGTTTCTTTTGCTGTCCGTTGGTTTATTCGATGGCGTGGTAATTGTAAAGATAAAATTTATAATTTGAAAAACAATGAATATGAAGTTGTCTTAAAAGAAAATGGTGGAGGTTATAGCTGCGTTCCATGTGAAGGTTATGACATAAGCCGTCGTTCTTACGATACAATAGACCCGTGCGGCAGAATTTTATATATTGTAGATACTTTACAGGTACCTGAAAGTCCAAATCGTTTCTGGCCTGTAACAGGCAACTTTCCAAAAGACAAGTTTAACCCTTCTATTATCAAAAAAGACGATTCTTCAATTGAAATCGTTAATGTCAGTAACGGTATCAAAACAACTATAGATATTACTTTGCCGGATTTGGACAGCAC
>JAUVKG010000357.1 GCA_030596365.1 Chlamydiota bacterium
GCCCTCATCTTTTGCGATTTCCGCGAAACATGGATACATTTCAGTATGTTCGTAATTCTCACCCGCCGCAGCTCCTTTCAGATTTTCAGCTGTGGTGCCAATAATTCCTGAAGGAAAAGAGCCTGTAATTTCTGTTTCACCGCCTTCCATAAATTTGAAAAGACGTTTTGCGTGTTCTTTTTCCTGATTAGCTGTTTCTTCGAATATTGAAGAAATTTGAACATAACCTTCTTTTTTAGCTTTGCTTGTAAAATAGGTATATCGGTTTCTTGCCTGTGATTCACCGGCAAAAGCCGCCATCAAATTTTTCTCTGTTTGTGTTCCTTTAATACTGCTCATTTTATACCTCCGGGTTATAATTATTATTTAATGATTTAACGATGAACGTGAGTACAGCGTTACTTCGTTAGGAAACGATTTGGTGATTTGAAACAATCATTCTGCCTTAAAAAATATTAATATTTAATCGTACTCCCCCTAAATCGTCTTGCAATTCAATCGTCCTGCAAATCGTCCTGCAATTCAATCGTCCTGCAATTCAATCGTCCTGCAATTCAATCGTACTCCCCCTAAATCGTCCTGCAATTCAATCGTCCTGCAATGCATCTTTGATAATTGGAATAAACGATTTTAATTCTTCTAATTCTGCGTCGTCAGGAACAAACTGAACATAAGCGCCATCTACCGGAAGATTAAAGCCTGCCTCCTGAAGTGAAGATTCAAGTTCTTTATACGCTATTCTTGCCCATCCGTAAGAACCGAATGTAAGAGCCGTTCTCCCCTTTGGTTTTAAGCCTTTCATATACATAAGCAAAGCGGCAACTTCGGGAAGAATTCTACTATTTAAAACAGGGCTACCCATAATTAAAACTTTGGAATCAAGAATATCAGCCATAATATCTGATATATGAGATTCTTTAAGATTTACCAGTTTAACCTGAATTCCAGCCAGCTCAACTAACTCATAAAGTTTCCTTGCCATTTTTTCAGTTGAGCGCCACATTGTATAATAAACAATTAAAACTTTGTTGTCAGTTTCATGTCGTGCCCATTTATAATATAACTCTATTAGTTTTGTTATATTTTCTTTTCCACGCCAGTTTATTCCGTGGGAAGTGCATATCATATCTATATCCAAACCGCCAACAGCATCAAGAGCTTTCAGAGTCTGATTACCATAAGGAAGCACAATATTAGCATAATATTTTGCTGCTTCTTTGAATATAAAATCTAAACCTACTTCATCGGCAAATCGTTCTGACGAAGCATAATGTTGACCAAAAGCATCATTTGAAAAAAGTATTTTATCATGTGGACTGTAAGTTACCATCGAGTCAGGCCAATGAACCATTGGGATTTGTTGAAAAACAAGTTCTCTTTTCCCTATATTAAGAGTATCTCCTGATTTCACAATTTTAAAATTCCAGTCTTTTTTGAAATGACGCTTTAATTCTTCTGCTCCTTTGGGCGAACAAACAATCTCAGCATTCGGGCAATACTCAAGTAATTCTTCTATAGCGCCTGAATGGTCCATTTCAGTGTGATTGGAAATAATATATTCGATTTTAGAAGGATCAATATTTTCGCTGATTCTGCGTATCATTTCTTCAGCGCAATATTTTTTTACAGTATCGATAACTGTTGGCTTATCATCAATAATGAGGTATGAATTATAAGTAGTTCCGAAAGGAGTTGAGTAGCCGTGAAAATTTCTAACATCCCAGTCAATCCCGCCGGTCCAGAACACATTTTCTTTCATTTTATACATAGTGAATATTTTCCATTCAGGGTTAATTATTATTAAGCTTGTATTATTATACCATAATCTTTATTATTTATCGAATGCTATTTTCATCCCAATTACGGCGACTAATCACAATATGCCGAATACAAGGCTTGGAAAGTGAAAGCGTGTTGATACACGCTGAACCTTTTTATAATGCAGTAGGCGGCGTATGCCGGCTGTTCGGTAGAGAATAAAATTAATTATATAAATAAAAGAACACTGCTGTCCGGTAAAATTTGATCTTTATTACTTTGTTTGTATTTACTTTGCGGGCTTAGCGCCTTTGCGAGGGTTAAAAACTATATTAAAAAGAACATAGCAAAGTAGTTATCAATTAGAAGATTTATCACGCTAAGTTCGCTAAGCCCGCAAAAATAATATTATAAGAACTAGCAAATTCATCGATCTCCTCTGGGATTTTATCCCGATCTATCGGAAAGGCGTTGCCCTGTGTTAAACATTTACAATTATAATCGGGTAACTCATGGCGATTCCCATTGACAAAAAAGCACGAACTACGTAGAATATTATAACTATTCACAAAAAAATATGTCAAATTCTAAAGAAGCAAAAGCACGCATAAAAATAAATAAACTTCTCGAAAATTCGGGTTGGCGTTTTTTTTATTCCGAATCAGGTCCCGCAAATATCCAACTCGAATCAAATGCTAAAATCGTTGAAAATGAGATTGACGCATTCGGCAATGATTTTGAAACTTCCAAAAACGGCTTTGTAGATTTTCTTCTTTTAGATGACAGAGATTTCCCGCTTGTTGTTCTCGAAGCTAAAAAAGAAGAAAAGAACCCGCTTGATGGTAAAGAACAGGCAAGAACTTATGCTAAATCGCAAAATGTCAGATTTATTATCCTTTCAAACGGTAATCTTCACTATTTCTGGGATCTGGAAAGCGGTAATCCTGAAATTATTACCGAATTCCCTACTCAGGAATCTCTAAAACACAGATCAGAATTTAAACCCGATAATATTCGCCTCGCAAACGAAAGAGTTGATAGTGATTATATTGCTATCACTCAAAATCCGGGTTTTAAAGACGAACCACGTTATCAGCAGGCAAGCACACGGGAACAGTTTTTACAAAATGAAAATCTGAGGATTTTACGCCCATATCAACTCAAAGCAATTAATGCTCTACAGGAATCCGCAAGACAAGGCAGCAACAGATTTCTTTTTGAAATGGCTACCGGAACGGGCAAAACGCTTGTTTCCGCAGCGGTAATAAAATTATTTTTGCGAACAGGCAATGCGAAAAGAATTTTGTTTCTGGTTGACCGATTAGAATTAGAAGATCAGGCATACAAAAATTTCAAACGCTATTTAAGCAATGATTATAACTCTGTAATTTACAAACAAAACCGCGATGACTGGAAGAAGGCTGAAATTGTTGTTTCAACAATCCAAAGTTTTACTTCACAGGATAAATATTTGCGGCTCTTCTCCCCTACAGATTTTGATCTCGTTATTTCAGATGAATCTCATCGCTCAATAGGTGGAAATTCTCGTGCAGTATTTGAGTATTTCATCGGTTATAAATTGGGTTTGACAGCCACTCCAAAAGATTATCTCAAAAACATTGATCCGGATAAAATTTCAGATTCAGATCCGCGTGCCTGGGAAAGACGGCAACTACTTGATACATATACCACTTTCGGCTGCAAAAGCAGCGAACCTACTTTTCGTTACAGTTTAGTTGCCGGCGTTAATGATGGTTATTTAATTAATCCTGTCGTTAC
>JAUVKG010000272.1 GCA_030596365.1 Chlamydiota bacterium
ACGCGACACTTGCTCATGTTACCGATTACGATTGCTGGCGTGATAAGTCGGAAGATGTTAAAATTAGTGATATTCTAAGAATAATAGGTCAGAATATTGAGCAGACAAAAAGAATTTTATTAGAATTTGTGAAAAAACCATTTTTACTAAACCAATGCAACTGTGCTGATTCTTTAACTGGAGCTTTATTAACACCAATTGACAAAATTCCTGAAAAAATAAAGAAACGACTTAGTGCTATACTGAATACTATACAGTAAGCCGCGCTTCCTAGCGCGAGCATCGAACATCGAACACTGAACACCGATTAACGATTTGAGATTTAAGAAGTTAATAAATCGAATATCAAAAATCGATGTTCCTTGTTCTTAAATCAAATAGTTCACCTGACATCGAACACCGAACACCGAACACCGAATTAAATATTCATAATGATTTAACAAATAACGAATAATTAAGCATAAATCCCCTCACCCCTTTTAGAAAAGGGGGAATAAAGACATGAAAATTAAAAAAATTAAATTAAAAGGTACCGTTTATATATTGCCTAATCTGTTTACAGCAACCAATCTCGCACTTGGAATTAAGGCAATAACTCTTGTTCTTGAAAGTGATCAACATTATAAACAAGCGGCTGAATGTCTTATCCTCGCAATGATTTTTGACGTCTTTGACGGCCTGATCGCAAGAGTGACTAAAACGACAAGCCGATTTGGTATTGAATTCGATTCACTGGCCGATCTTGTAAGTTTCGGCGTTGCGCCGGCAATTATGGTTTATCGTTATGCACTGTCAAGCGGAAACATCGGTAAATTCGGTTTCCTGATTTGTGTTGTCTATGCAGGATGTGCCGCGTTGCGACTCGCACGATTTAATTCAAGAATTGAAGATGAAACAAAATCATTTTCAGGTATTCCTACACCGGCTGCAGCAGGGGTAATTGCTTCATATTTTATGCTTGTTGGAAACGGCATTTTTCCACAGAGTATATTTGCTGCGCAATGGATTCTTCCTTTTGTTGCTGTCGCTCTTGGCGTGCTTATGGTAAGCACTATTCGTTTCCCCGCACCGGCGAAGCAGAATTTATGGAGAAAGCATCCGTTTAGATATCTCGCGCTTGCGGCAGGAATCATTGTATTAATTATAGTTTGCCCGGGAATTACCTTATTTGTCATTTTTACCGGCTATACGATTTATGGATTGGTAAATTATGCCAGAACATTTTTTAAACCTGAACCTGAACCTGAATCAGAATCAGATATTGAACACGAACAGGAACAGGAACAAGAATTCGAAATCGAAAACCCGAACACTACATTTCAAAATAATGAATCAAATAAATCAGAATAATTACCCGAATAAAAAAATACCAAGAAGAAATATTACAGGTATCCTTGTTTGCGATAAACCGACCGAATGGACTTCACACGATGTTGTTGCAAAAATCAGAGGCAATTTCAGGTTGAATAAACTTGGTCACGCGGGAACACTTGATCCGATAGCAACTGGTGTTCTTGTCTTACTTTCCGGCAAAGCAACGAAAATATCAAATCAGTTGATTGCGGATGATAAGGAATACAGATTTGATATTCTTTTCGGTACAACAACCGATTCGCAGGATATTACGGGAAAAGTGATTGAGAAAGACGAAAATCCACCTGCGAGAAGCGCTGAAGAAATTGAAGAAGTCCTTCAACAATTTCGCGGCGAAATTTCACAACTGCCACCTATGTTTTCCGCTGTTAAAATTAATGGGAAACGCCTCTATAAACTTGGTCGCGAGGGGAAAACGATTGAACGCGATCCGAGAAAGATCACAATTAAAAAACTTGTTCTTGAAAACGTGGCATGGCCGCGTGCAACTCTTCATGCTGTTTGCTCCAAAGGAACTTATATCAGAACTTTATGTAATGATATTGGAGAAAAACTGTCAAATACCGGCGGATGTATGGAAACACTTGTGAGACTCCGAAGTGGTAATTATTCAATTGATCAATCACATAAAATTGAAGAAATTGTTTCATGGAGTCCGGAAGAATTTGAGAAAAATTTGCTGCCGATGCCGTAGTCCGAGATCCGTGGTCCGTGGTCTGAGACCCGAGACCCGAGACCCGAAATCCGAAGTCCGAGATCCGAAGTCCGAGTTCAGCAATCTGAAAGTCCTCTCTTGAGAGAGGTGCCCGATAGGTGTGTGTGTAATTAGTGTTCGGTATTTCATTAATCCATTTTTATGTTTTGTTTTTAGTCAAACGACGATAGTTATAGACTTATTGTGATGTTTTTGGTATAATATAATAAAGTAACCAAAGCACGTGACCGCTGTGCCCGGAGAATTTCGGGGCGTATGCCTGGTTCTTGCTTTGGGTTTTTTGTCAATGCCTAAATAAACAATAATAAATAAATTAAAAAATGAAATCCTACAAATCAACCAACATTAAAAGTATTCTGCTTTTAATTATATTTTTGTTTTCCTGTGTAAATTTGTCTTTCGCCGTAAATAATCCTATGTCATGGATTAACGAAGTTTACGACTGTGACGCGATGAAATATAACGGCGAATACTATTTTTCCGGCAACTTTTTAAATGGCGATATGCTTGTTTCCAGAGACTTGAGAAACTGGGGATGGAGAACTCATGTTTTTTCATTTGATAACAGTTGGCATACAGGTACAGACAGAGATATTCACGGATCACATTTGAGATATTATAATGGTATTTTTCATTATTATGCTCATCTCGGTGTTTCGGCCGGTAAAAGAATTACTCATGCCACTAATAATGTGTCTCCGACCAGCACATATTTCGAACATGATAGAAGTAGTGGTTTTGCCGATTGGATAGACAGTGACACTTTTCGTGATGATGATGGAACATTCACGTTTTATTCGACTCGATTAGTTGATGGAGAGAGCATATTTTCATGGCCAATGAGTGATTTATTTACACTTTCCGGTGGAAATTCTCAAAGGATTTCAGTTTCCGGCAGCGATAGCGGTAACATTAACGAAGCTTCAAAAGTTTTTAAGTATCGTGATAAATATTATATGTTATACAATAATTATGGTACTGCTGATTTTAATTATCGGATAAAAGGCGTTGAAGCAAACAGCCCGACTGCATTTAATAACTCCGGGAAATATACAGACCCGATTATTGTAAGAAAAACTCTTGACGCAACCAGAGAAATTGTTAGAATCGGACAGCCGTGGGTTGTTGAAGGACCAAACGGTTTTGAAAGATGGATAGGATATTTTGCGCATGTAGCCACTTCAGGAAATATAACCGAACAAGGACAATGCATCGACCGTTTATATTTTCTTGGCGATGATCTCAAAGCCGATGCACCAACCCATCGTGACTCTACAGGCTATCATCCTCCGCCTGCCCGTCCGGAATATCTCGGGCTTTTTAACGAAGCAAGTGGAGCTTTGCCGGCAGATTGGACACTTAACGCAGGAACCTGGAACATAGTTGACAATGAGCTTCGTCAAACAACCGCCACGAGTTTTAACAATATTATTCTTAACCACAAAAGTGCCGATAATTTTCTCGCGGAAGCAAACGTCAAACTTATCGGCGGTTCCTCAACAAAAGCGGGACTATGCATTGTTAAAGACGGTACAGATTGGCTTCGCGTAGGATTTGACCAAACTTCAAACAAATGGTTTTATCAAAGAATGAATGATGGAAGTTACGACACTGCTAATTATGCTTTACCTTCAGGATTTAATTATCAGGCTTATCACAAAATTCAATTACAGAAAAACGGGAATACAATTTATATAAAAATAGATGATATCCCTTCCCCGGCTTTGAACTCTATTACTGTGAATTTTGATGGAGCAGCAATGCCTGAACTTTTCACTGACGCAGCACAGGCGGCTTTTGACGGCGTAGTTTACACAATCGGTTGGGATGAATGGAACAGTCGCGTTCAATACTGGGACGGAACCAAAAGCGGTGTTCCGGCTGTTGGCACATGGAATTATGTTTCCACAGGAATTGATTCGACAGAAACTAACGGGACGAAGTATATTTTTAAAGGTGACCTGATGAATGAATACGAAATAGACGTTCGCTGTTCCGTAAAAACATCAAATTCAAATTCAGGTCGCAGATTAGGAATTTTTCCCGTTGCAATTGATGGAAGTAATTTCCTTATCGCTGAAATTGACCCTGCAACAACGGAACTTGTTGTTTATGGTGTTACGAATGGTGTCGCATTTTTAGAATCCAATACATCTATAACTTACAATCCTACTCCGGGAAGCTGGAATATTCGTGCTGCAAAACTTAGTGACAAAGTCATTCTTTTTGTTAATGGAATAGAATTAAAAACTGTAAACATTGGTTTTGCGGCATCGCAGGTTGGTCTTGTAACAGAAAATCAAAATGCAAATTTCAGCACAATTCTCGTTTACGAAACAAAAGACAAAACTTTACCGTCGCCATGGCAAAGCACAGATCTCGGTAATGTAAATTATCCGGGTAGAGTAGATTTTACCGAAGACTTTATAACAGTAAACGCAAGCGGTTGGCATTTTTGGGATACAACCGATGAAGGTTAT